>NZ_JACGAR010000009.1:0-73531 GCF_020137585.1 Campylobacter sp. RM12654 | reverse complement strand
TTTTTTTAAAAAAATTAAAAAAAATGAAAATTATTTGGAAAAGTAGGGAAAGTTGGGAGAATTTAAAAAATACAATTTAAAAACATTAAAAACTAAAATTAGTGAAGATAGTTTGTAGTTGTGGTGGTTATGTGGTGAGAGTTAAGTTTGAGAAGTTTGAAATTTAGTAAGCAAATAAATAATAATTTTGAATAATATAAAAAACATTATTTGAATTATTTGTATAAAATATTTTAGATGAGTTAATTTTACATGTTTAGCATAACTTAATGGCATTATATATTTTATAAGATTATTAAGTTATATAGCTAAATTATAATAAAATATCTAAGTTTTAAAATAGGAATTTATATTTAGATTTTATTCCAAATATAAATTATCTTTAGTTTTTTTAGCAGGTTCAATATTTTTTGAATTAGGTAATTCTAAATTATCTTTGCCCTTTATATAAGCTATAATATTATCAATATCCTTATTTGACAATTTATTTGCATATCTTTGCATAACAAATCTTGTTTTGCCTCCAAAATCTTTATCGTTTTTGTAAGATTTTAACATTGATTTTAAAGTAGATGCTGAATAAGTGTTTAAGGATTTAAATGTAGTGCTTGATTTATCTCCTAAATCTCCATGACAAGAATTGCATTTATGAATATTTATAAAAAGTTCTTTACCTAAATTAATATCTAAATTATCACTAAAAGTATAATTTAATAAATCATCTGTAGTAACTGCACTTATAGAATTTGTAATACATAAAAATAATAAAATTTTTTTCATTCTAAGTCTTTAAAAAGCTAGGCTTAAAGCCTAGCAATTAATTAAAATGTATATTTAGCTTGGAATCTGATTAGTTTATCAGTTGTTTTTTCATCAGCTTGTTTTGTTGTTCCATGAGCATAGAATGCTGAGAAGTTTAGTTTGTCGCTATATTTATAAGATAGTTGTGGTTTAACTTCAAATAATTTTTCTTTTTCAGCACCTTCAACTTTATTTGTTCCGCTAATAATATCAACACCAAATCTTACATCTTCAAATGTATAGCCAATTGTTCCGAATACGAAATCTTTTTTACCAAAACCACCTTGGTAGTCTTTCATTACGATTTCGCCGTAGTTGATTAATTGACCTTCATCTTCTACAGTATTAAGAGTTAATTTATCTTTTTTACCATAACCAGCATAACCTACATTGAAGTCTAAGCCAAATGCGTCAAAGCCAGCTTCTGCTGCATAGAAGTTACCATTAGCTGCTACTTCACCTTTTCTATCTTTTTTAAGACTATTGCCTGCGTATTGAGCATGTACATTATATGCAAAGTCATCTTTGTCACCTAGAGCAACATTGAAATCTACTGCATAGAATGTGCCATAGCTAGCCATATTTGAAACCCATAGTTGAGCTGCTACTGGGTCAAAATTAGCAATAGCTGCTATACCATAAAGATTTTTTGATGTAACTATATCATTATCACCAATTAAAACTGGGCTTAAATCTCCGTCATTGTTATAGTTATCAAATGCATAAGCTGCTAAAGTTACATTTTCAATGCTGTTATTTACTATTTTTAATCCTGTTCCTAGTAAATCATCAGTCCAAATTGAACCGATTTCCATTCTACCGAACATAAATGAAGTATCGTAATTTGTATAAGTTAAATAAGCATCTCTTACAAAAAATGTATTTTTATCTTGTAAATAAGCTCTATCACCATAAGAGCCGTCAGTATTTGAATATTGGAATAATGCTGTAGCTTTAAAATTGTCAGCTATATCAGCACCGAATTTTAATTGAGCTTTATATTTGTGTCCGCTAAGATTTGTCTTTAGAACATCTGATTTAGTGCTTTCTGTTTCATATCTATATCTTAACATTCCTGATAGGTCTACATTTTGAATAGCTTCATCTAAAGCAACTGCGTTCGCGAATGAGAACGAACCTGCAGCAACAACTGCTGCTAAACTTAATTTAACTAATTTCATTTTTTCTCCTTTTTTTGTAAAAATGTAAGGGAATAGTAGCATAAATTTTGAAAATTAAGCTTAAAGTTATATAAATTTTTAAAAAAATGTAATTTGAATTATTCTTAAAAAAGGAAAACCCCTTGATTTCTCAAGGGGTTTAAGTCTCTCAAGGAGTAAAAAACTAGTCTAAGTTGCGGTGATTTTAAAGAAGCTAGGTTAATACTTAGTAAAAGTATTTATAGTAAGATTATTTTTTTAAACAAAACGAAAGAGCTATAATGAAAATTAAAGAATATTTACAAAAACATATAGATAAAATATATAAAAGTTATTGCAAAAAATCAGTATTTACTAACTATAAAATAATAGGAGTTAGAAACAATAAGCTTAAAAGGTATGCAAAAACTATAATTAAAAAGTATGATTTAAATGATTATTTATTAAATACTAATTTTAAAAGTTTTGATGAAATGCAACTTTACATACACGTATTAAATGAGTTAGATGATTATGATTTAGTAGTTAAGAATTTAAAAATAATATTAAAAATCATAGATAACTGGTGTAGTTGCGATACTATAAGACCTAAGTGTTTTGATAATAATCTTGATAAGGTAGAGCAAATCATATACGAATGGATTAAGTCTAATACAATATATGAAATAAGATTTGGAATTTTATGTTTTATAAGATATTTTAGCAGTGATACCACAAAATTAGAAAAAATATTTAGTATAAAAAGTCAAGAATATTATGTAAATATGGCTAGAGCTTGGTATTTTACCGAACTTTTAAGTAATAATTTTGATGAAACTTTTAATTTTTTAAAAATTAAAAAATTAGATAATGAAACTTTATCAATGATGTTTCAAAAGATAAGTTATAGTGCAAAAATATCAGCAGAGAATAAGATTTTATTAAAAGATTTAAGAAAGTAATATGTTTTAAATAAGTAAAAATTAAATATGATTTCTACTTATTTAAAATTCTTTAACTTAGCTACTAAAATATCACAAAATTCATCAAAACTAGCTCTATAATCTTTTAAATCCCCTAATTGCTTACCCCACATACATTCAGGATAAAATCCATCATCACTAAATCTAGCCATTATATGCCAATGGGCTTTAGGCAAGTAGTTAGCAAATGAAGCGTGATTAATCTTAGTTGGCTTATAAAAATTAATCATTTCTTTTTCTATAAGCATAGCAATTTTAAAAATTTTTAGGCTTGTTTCTTCATCATTACTAAGTTCTTTGTATTCGTCTTTTGCATGGATTTCTAGCCACGGGATAGAACTCTCGTGGCGTTTAATATAGCAAAAACTATTTTCATAAATCATACTTCAAAATCCCAAAAGAAACTAATCCATTCTTTAGCTTCTTTTACACAAAATTCAGGTTTTATAATAGCGCTTGGCTTATAAAAAATAACAGCAAGTTTAACTTCTAAATGTGGGTAAATTTCTAAGATTTTTTTACGAATTGCATCAAGACTTTCACCACTATCTACGATATCATCAATGATTAAAACTTTTTTAGCTTTACTTAAATCAGGAATATTAGTAATTTCAATAGTATCTAATTTTTTTTGCCCGTCATAATGAATGCTATTTAATACAAAAGCATTTCTGCTTTTAAGCGCAGTTGATAATGCGTGAGTAAGTGTAAGACCACCACGAGCAACACCTACAAAAGCGTCTGGATTGAACTCATCTTGAATGCGTTTTGCAAACGGCTCAAAGTCATTTTTAAATTCATCGTAAGTATATTTATACATAGTTTTACCTTTTAATTAAATTTCATAAATTGTAGCAAGAACACTGCCATACAAATAATAGAGATAACGATTATACCACTACTTAGCTTATTAAATTCTTTTCTTAATAATCTAACTAATACATAAGAAATAAATCCAAAAGCAATACCTGTAGTAA
This sequence comes from Campylobacter sp. RM12654, assembly GCF_020137585.1. Lineage (NCBI taxonomy): Bacteria > Pseudomonadati > Campylobacterota > Epsilonproteobacteria > Campylobacterales > Campylobacteraceae > Campylobacter > Campylobacter sp. RM12654. Next base: position 69,631 of record NZ_JACGAR010000009.1, on the reverse strand, counting down.
TTGAGTAAGTAAATGGCATCATAATTACTGTAAAAAACGTAGCAACACTATTTGCAGGATCTTTAAAATCAATATTGCTAACTTCCATAAACATTAAAATTCCAACCATTATCAAGATAGGATAAATAGCATTAACAGGAATTGCTTGGAAAAATGGTAAAAAGAATATGCAAAGACAAAACATTCCCGCTAAAAATATATTGCTAAGTCCTGTTCTAGCACCACTTTCTATACCAGCACTACTTTCTACAAATGCAGTTGCAGTTGATGTACCAATAACTGCTCCGATACAAGTTCCTGCTGCGTCTGCTATCATAGTTTTACCTAATTTTTTATCTCCACTATCATCAAGAGTTCCGTCTGATTTTGTTTTATTTTTAAATATTCCGCCCCTAATTCCAGCACCAGTAATCGTGCCTATACTATCAAATAATTGAGTTACAAAAAGTGTCATTACTGCAGGTAATACCGATAAACTTAAAGCACTCATAATATCAAGTTTTGCAAAAATACTCATAAGCCCATCTTTTTCACTAAAATTTGGAATTGCCACAAATTCACTTGGTAATTTTGCTCCACCTATTCCAAAAGTCCAAGCGATAATACTACCTATTAAAACCGCTAAAATAAAACCTGCTTTAATCTTCCAAGCCCAAAAACAAACAATTAAAAATAATACAAATAAACAAAATAACACATTCGGGTCTGCAAAATTACCTATTTTTAAAAGAGTTACAGGATCAGCCGTAACAATATGAGCCTGATTCATCCCCATAAACGCTAGAAAGCACCCAATACCAGCACTTATAGCACGGCGAAAATCTTCAGGAATACTTTTTAAAATAAAAATACGAAAATTTGTAAAAGAAAGAACTAAAAATATAAAACCACTTATAAAAACAGCACCTAAAGCAGTTTCAACAGGAATTCCTTGACCTTTGCACATTGAAAATGTAAAAAATACATTAAGTCCCATACCTGTACTCATTGCTATTGGAGAATTTGCAAAAAGTCCTGTAAATGCAGTTGCTATTATAGTTACTAAAGCAGTTGCTAGCATTAAAGCTTCTACACTAAGCCCTGTATTGCTTACTATAAAAGCATTAGTTGGAATAATATAAAGCATTGATAAAAATGTTGCTAAAGCACCATTAAACTCATTTTTAACACTTGTATTGTTTTCTTTTAACTTAAAAAAGTCCATTTTTTTCCCTTATAAAAAAATATTTAGCGTAAAGCACCTAAGATTAAACACAATAAGATTAAAAATTCTAGCTCATAGCAGTATCCTTTTGTTTGTAGTAAGAAATTATTAGATTAAATTGTTTGAAAGTATATTTTTTGCAATCATATATTAATTGCATAATGAGTTTGAATGATGTTTTTAAAATGGAGCTAAAAACATATAAAGAATTCAATCAATATTCCTTAATCTCATTGTATAAACTATCTCTTTCTATTGGAATTAAATTTGATGTTTTGATATTGTCTATGAAGTCTTGTAGCGTAATGCCATTCGCACTTTTTGCACCACCTGCACTTTGGATATTTTCTTTTTCTATTGTTCCATCAAGGTCATTTGCTCCGTATTCTTGAGCCACCATTGCTAGGTTTAATCCTAAAGTCGCCCAATAAGCTTTAATATGAGAAATATTGTCTAAAACAAGCCTTGCTATTGCAATAGTTTTTAGAATTTCTATACTTCCAAGCGGTTTTAAATCCTTTAAAAACGAATTGTCTTTTTGCCATACTAACGGAATAAAAGCATTAAATCCTTTGCTAATATCTTGTTGTTTTCTTAGTCTTAGCATATGGTCAATTCTGTTCTCACGACTTTCAATGTGTCCAAAAAGCATAGTTGCATTACTTTGTTTTCCTTTTTGATGCCATAGCCCATGAATCTTAAGCCAATTATCAGAACTAACTTTGCTAGCACAAAGCTCATTTCTAACTTTTTCATCAAAAATTTCAGCACCGCCACCCGGCATAGAATCAACTCCATATTCAAGCATTTTGTCAATTACTGCAGAATAATCTCCATCAAAAAAACTCTTTGCAATAAAATTAATTTCAGCAGCTGTCATTGCTTTAATATGTAAATGTGGGTATTTATCTTTAATTTTTCTAAAAATCTCAAAATACCATTCCCAACCACCTTTTTTATTGTGAGCTGAAACAATGTGTATTTCTTTTGTCCCACGAGTAACGGTATCATCAACTATTTTTAAGATTTCTTCGTGTGTTAGATGATATGGATTTGGATTGTGCCTATGAGCTGAAAATGCACAAAAAGCACAAGTATCAACGCACATATTTGTAGGATTTATGTGACGATTACAATTAAAATAAACTTTTTTTCCGTGAAGTTTTAATCTCTTTTTATTAGCGTAAAATCCTAAGACTTGCAAATCTAAATCGTATAACTTATAACAATCTTCTTCGCTTAATCTTTTACCTTCGTCTAACGCTTCTAAAATATCCATTTACCATCCTTAAAAAAGAAAAGTGATTATATTTATCTTTGTTTAACAACTTACTATAAATTAGCGTAATTTTTATTATTAAAGGATTAAAAATGTGCGGAATTGTTGGGTATTTAGGACAATTAGAAAAAAAAGAAATTATATTAAAAGGATTAAAAGAGCTTGAATATCGTGGATATGATAGTGCAGGTATGGCTGTGTTAGAAAATAATGAATTAAGCTTTTTTAAAAAGGCGGGAAAATTAGAGAACCTAGCAAATTTTATGAAAAATTTAAACTTTAATGATGAAGGTGTAGCAATAGGTCATACTCGTTGGGCAACTCACGGAAAACCTGATGATACAAATTCTCATCCACATTACGGCGAATATTCTTGCGTAATACATAATGGAATTATAGAAAATTATAAAGAAATAAAAGAAGAACTAAAAACCACACATTTTAATTCGCAAACAGATACAGAAGTTGTTGTTCATTTGTTTGAAAAATATGCAAATACTTTAAGCCCTGAAAAAGCTTTTAGTGAAGTTATTAAAAAAATTGATGGAGCTTATGCAATATTATTAATCACAAAAAAAGCTCCGAATACTATATTTTTTGCTAAGAAAAACGCACCACTAATAATAGGAAAAGGCTCAAATAATAGTGAGTTTTATATGGCATCTTGTGATGCTCCGTTGGTTGGTATTTGCAAACAAGTTGCTTATTTAAACGATGGAGATTTTGGCTTTTTAGATAAAAATGGAATTCATTTATTAAATGGCGTTGTTGAGTTTAAAGAATTAAATTGCGATAAAGAAAGTGCTTTAAAAGATGGATTTGATACTTTTATGGAAAAAGAAATCTACGAGCAAAGCCAAATCGTTCAAAATATATTAATAGGAAGAATTATTAATGATAAAGTATGTTTTGATGAGCTAAAGAATTTAAATCAAGACTTTAGTAAAATCATAATTTGCGCTTGTGGCACTAGCTATCACGCAGCATTAGCATCTAGCTATATTTATGAAAGAAGTGCTAATATTGAATGCCGTGTAGAAATAGCAAGTGAGTTTAGATATAAAAATGGCTTTTTAGATAAAAATGCTTTATTCGTTTGTATATCTCAAAGCGGCGAGACAGCTGATACTCTTGAAGCTTTAAAAATAGCAAAAAATGCTGGGCTTAAAACTTTAGCATTATGCAATGTTGATAATTCAAGCATAGCAAGAGAAGCTGATTATTGTATTTTAATTCGTGCAGGGATTGAAAAAAGCGTAGCAAGCACTAAAGCATTTTGTGCTCAAATGCTAAATCTATGGCTACTAGCATTGTATTTAAATAAAAATCCTAATTTAGATATTAAAAAAGAATTACTTGCTATTAAGGATTTATCTAATGTATTAAAAGTAAATAAAAATACTCACGATAAATTAAAACGCTTAAGCAAGCGATACTTACACGGACACGGATTTTTCTTTATAGGTAGAGATTTATTTTATCCACTTGCACTTGAAGCAGCATTAAAATTAAAAGAAATAAGCTATATGCACGCAGAAGGCTACGCAGCAGGAGAGATGAAACATGGTCCTATTGCACTTGCTGATAGCGAATTATTTACAATAGCATTTATGCCAAAAAATATTTTATATGATAAAACTCGCTCAAATGTCTTAGAATTAAGTGCAAGAGATGCAAATATTTTAGCAATTTCTCCTATTGAGTTTAGCGAAGCTGATGATTTTATAAAAACAAGCGAACAAGAACATTATCTAAGCGAGTTTTTTGAAATGATGGTAATTATGCAATTATTTGCACTAGAAATTACAAATCGTGTTGGTGCAAATGTAGATATGCCAAGAAATCTAGCAAAAAGCGTAACGGTTGAATAAAGAATTTAAATTAGGATAATTTCCTAATTTAAATTCCATAATTTTTATTCATTTATGGCATTTAAGTGTTGCTCTATTTCATCAAGGCTATTTGTATGGAAATTTCTTAATTTTATATTTGAATAAAATAAGCCATTGGTTTTGATTTTTAAAATTCTCTTCTTTCTTTTATAGCTTTTAATATCGCTTAGTTTTATGTATTTTGTAAAAAATATAAATCTAACTCCAATTTTATCTTTATACAAAATCACTTTAATTATAGGCATATCATAAATATAAATCACAAGCAAAATTGAGAAAAATATGCTTAAATAAACAAAGCCTGCTTTAAAAGCTCCTTGTGTTATTGCAATAATCAAATAAATAAATACAAAATACAAAACACTGCTAAAATCTAATTTAGATTTAATTATTTTCGCATCCATAAATTACTCATTAATTGATAAAATCTCAGCTCTTCCATTTACAATAGCTACGCAGTGTTCATAATGAGCAGTATTTAACCCATCTGCTGAAGCAGTTTCCCACATACCTTTTAGATTTTTAGGTCTTCCATCTTTTTGACAAATCATAGGCTCTATACAAAATACCATTCCATTTTTAATCTTTGGACCATTTTTAATACTATCATTTGGGTGTAGATAGTTTGGTATTTCAGGCTCTGCGTGTGGTTTTCTACCAATGCCGTGTCCGCAAAACCCTTCTAGTGGAACAAAACCACGAGAGCGAATAAAGTCTTCTAAAATCTTGCTAAGCTCTTTAAATCTCATACCATCTTTAATATGACTTATTGCATTTAGCAAACAATCCTTGCTACAAGCAATTAATTCTTCATCTTTTTTAGAGATTTTGCCAACACCATAAGTCCTAGCAGCGTCTCCATAATATCCATCTATGAAAGTTCCAACATCGCAACTTACAATATCGCCTTCTTTTAAAACTCTATCATCAGGAATTCCATGAATGCAAGTTTCATTAAGACTAACACAAATTGCACCTGGAAAACCATAAAGCCCTTTAAAAGCTGGTTTTGCACCAAGACTTAAGATATAATCTTCTGCAGCTTTATCTAATTCTTTTAAAGAAATTCCTGGTTTTATTAAAGTTTCAAGATAATCTAGCGTTTTTGCAACCATTTTATTAGCTACTCTTAATTTTTCTATTTCTGCTGGTTTTTTAATTTCTATCATATTCATCCTTTCTTACTTTATACCCCAAAAATACAAGCACTAGGGCTATTATAAATTGAGAGATATTATCTTTATTAAAACCCACATAGTCTAACATTGAAGCATTAATTATAATTATACCAATGGCTGAATAAAGAAATATTTTAGTTAAAAGCCCAGTATTAGCCATTCTTGTGCAAGGACATTTCCTACTAAGTCTTTCTATTTTTTCATTTTTTGGTGATGCTTTTTGAAAAAACCAAGCCATCAAACCAAAAAATACTAAAATTAATTCTATTATTAACATTGCTTAATGTATCTTATCCAAGAATCAAAATGTGGTTTTTCTAAACTAACTTTTGTTTGATTTCCATGACCTGGTAGTAAATAAAAATCATCTTTTAAATTCTTTGCTTTTTCAAGACTATTTACCATATCATCAGCATTTGAGAACTCAAAATCCCATCTGCCTATACTTCTTTCAAATAAAAAATCCCCACTAAAATAAACATCATCAAATTCAATCATAGAACAACCTGGAGTATGACCTGCAAAATGATGAAAAGTAAATTTTAAACCATTAAACACTAATTCTTCTTTGTCTTCAACAGCTATTGCTATATCATCGCTTGGCAAAAAACCATAAAAAGGATTTTTTAACATAAATATATCATCTTTTGGGGTGTATAAAGGAGCATTAAATTCTTGTGCTACTAATTTATTGTCCCATATATGGTCGTGGTGTCCGTGAGTGTTTAAAATTGCTAGAACTTTGCTTGAGTTTTCTTTAATAAAACTTAAAGCACCTTTGCCTGGGTCTATTACAATATCTCCTAATTCGTGCTTTACAATATAACAATTTGTAGCGTAATCTCCACAAGGTCTTACTAAAATCTCATACATTTTTAATCCTTTCATAAAAATCTTTTAATATCTTAGTATCTTTACTAGCTCTAAAATCAATTATAATTTCTGATTTAAAATCTTTATTAAAAAATTCATCTTGCATAGTTTGTGCTAAAATTTTTGCTGGGTCAATCAATGTGGCTTTAGGAAAATAAGTTTTAAATTCTTGCTCTAAAAATGGATAATGAGTACAAGCATAAAGAATGTAATCATAATTATTTTTATTAAAATAATTTGCAAAATCTTCACTCGCTTTAGAATAATCCATACTCTCAACAATAGGAACAAAAGAAATAGGACTTATAAAGTCAGCTTTTATATTATATTTTTTACAAGCGTTTTGATAAAGCCCTGAACTAAGAGTTGCTTTTGTAGCTACTACTAAAGAATTTTGATTATTAGCAATTTGACTAAGCCCTAAAATACCATAATCACTTATAGGAAGAACTTTAATAGCTACATTTAGCTCGCTTAAAATTGAGCTGACCGTGTTACAAGCTAAAATAATCAAATCTACATTTAAACTTGTTAAATAATCAATTGCATTCTGACCGATTTTTAAAATTTCTTCTTTGCTTTTAGTTCCAAATGGGACATTTTTATTATCAGCATAATAAATTATTTCTTTTGCTACACGGCTTTTTGCTAATAATTTTAAAGTTCCAAGCCCGCCTACACCACTATCAAAAATTGCTATTTTATTTAGCATTTACATACCTTCTTGCATCTAAATATCTAGTATTCCAATATCTTACATTAAGGCTTTGAATTCTTGTTCCACCTTTTGAAGATAAATGTATAAAATTGTTATTTTCAAGATAAATTCCAACATGTAAGCCAAAAGGTCCATCTGTTCTAAAGAACACTAAATCTCCTGCTTTAAGCTTAGATTTTGAAACTTTTTTACCACCTAATCTTTGCTCTTTTGTGCTTCTACTTAGATTAAATCCATATACTTGTTTATAAATCTCTTGAGTAAAAAAAGAACAATCCGCACCTTTATTTTTATTAGTGCCGCCAAGTCTATAAGGAGTATATCTCCACTCACTTGAAGAATTTAAAATACGCTCTACAATTTTATTTGTTTGTTGTACTTTTTCTATATCCAATTTAGTATCAAAAATAGCATTAGGAGTAAACATTTGTGCTGGATAATTAGAATAAACATCATCAATTAACACTACACCATTGATTTTATTTTGATAGTTTTCATAGTTATTGTTGGCTATATTTTGCGAACAAGCCACAAAAAATATAGCCAAAATAATCGGCAAAAATATTTGCCTATTTATAATCATAAGCCTACTGCACTTAAGGTTTGATATTTATTCACATACATTTGAGCTTCAATTTTTCTCATTGTATCAAGTGCTACCTGAACAACAATTAAAACTGATGTTCCACCAAAATAAAATGGAACTCCCATAAATTTAGCTAAAAGCCAAGGAAGCGTAGCGATAATTGCTAAATATATTGAGCCACTTAATGTCAAGCGACTTGCAATTTCATTTAAATATAAAGCTGTTCCTTCTCCTGGACGAATACCTGGAATAAAACCACCTTGTTTTTTTAGGTTTTCTGAAATATCTTTTGCATTAAATGCAATTGATGCGTAAAAATATGCAAAAAAGATTACAAAAAAGAATGTAAAAATATGAAATACATAACCATTTGGATTGAAAATATCATTAATTTTCATAATGTATTCATTTGTACTTGATTGTAAAACAGTAGCAGGAAATGTCAAAATTGCACTAGCAAAAATTGGAGGAATTACACCACTTAAATTTAATTTAATAGGAATATAATTCATAATTCTTTTATTTTGATTTTGCATTAAAACTTTTCTACTATAAGAAATTGGAATTCTTCTTTCTCCCAATTCTACATAAATAATAGCACCAATAGCTGCAATAATAACTAAGGCAATACCAATTACTACTAAGAAATTTAATTCACCAGTATTTACAAGGTTAATTGTGCTAGAAATCGCACTAGGAATTCCCGAAACGATACCAGCAAAAATAATTAATGAAATACCATTGCCAATACCTCTTTGAGTAATTTGCTCGCCTAACCACATAAGCAACATAGTTCCAGCTAACATACTAGCAGCGCTTAAAGCTATAAATGTATTAAAATCAATCATAATAGCAGCTTCACCTGTTCTTGAGTGTAAGCTTTGAAGCCCTACTGAAACTCCAACACTTTGAATTAAAGTAATTACAATAGTTGCTACACGAATAATTTGCATATATTTAACCATTCCATCGCGTTCTTTTTTCATACGACCGATATTTGGAAATGTTGCTGCAAGTAATTCCATAATAATTGATGAAGTAATATAAGGCATTATACCTAAAGATATGATTGATAAACGCTCAGCAGCTTTTCCACTAAACATATTAAACATACCTAAAGCATTATTTGTGTTTGATTCAAAAAATTCTTTAATTACATCTACATTTACGCCAGGAACTGGCACGTAAGCCAGTATCCTGTAAGCAAATAAAAGCGCCAATGTTATAAAAATTTTATTGGCAAGATTTTTATTCATTATTTACTTCCGCTAGTTTTAATGTTTTCGTCTTTGATTTTTGCTACTAATGAACTAGCACTTGCGCCAATTAATTTTATTTTCTTAACGCTTGAAGAAAATTTATGAACACTTTTTAAGCTTTCAAAAGTAATTTCTTTTAATTCTTTAATAGCTGTAACTTTTTCAACATTAATTACATAAGGTTTTTCAAACTTAGAAGTAAAACCAACTTTAGGTAATCTTCTTTGAAGTGGTTGCTGACCACCTTCAAAACCTCTTTTTTCATTATAACCTTTTCTAGCTGTTTGACCCTTACCACCTTTTGTAGCAGTTTTTCCCCAGCCAGAACCTTGACCACGGCCTATTCTTTTTGTTTTATGAGTAGAGCCTGCTGCTTTTTGTAAATTTTCAAGTCCCATTTTTTATCCTTTCAACATACTTAAAGCTTTGATTGTAGCTCTTACAACGTTGCCTGGATTTGATGAACCAAGTGATTTTGTAAGAATATCTTTAATACCTGCAAGTTCAATAATTGGACGGCTTGAACCACCTGCGATAACTCCAGTACCTTCGCTAGCAGGTTTTAATAAAATACGGCTTGCATTGTATTTTACTTCAATATCGTGTGGGATTGTTTGGCCACGAAGTTTAACTGAAATGATATTTTTGAACGCATCATCTACTGCTTTTTTAATAGCATCAGGAACTTCTTTAGCTTTACCATAACCAACACCTACAAGGCCATTTTTATTACCTACAATTACAAGTGCTGTAAATCTAAAGCGGCGACCACCTTTAACAACCTTTGTAACTCTACCGATATCAACAATTACTTCTTCAAATTCTTCTCTATTATATTTTTCCATAATTTATCCTTATAGTTTGATACCGTTTTCTCTTAAAGCATCAGCAAAAGCTGCTACAACACCATGGTATAAATAACCATTTCTATCAAAAACTGCTTCTTCAATTTTTGCTGCTTTTAAGCTTTTTGCAAATTCAGCTGCTAATTTCTTAGCACCTTCAATATTTGCTTTAATGCCTAATTTTTTACCATTTACGCTAGCTATTGTGTGAGCTTTTACATCATCAATTGCTTGAACATAAAGCGTTCTATTTGATTTAAAAATAGATACTCTTGGTAAAGTTGCACAACCGCTAATTTTTGCACGAATTCTCTTTTTTCTCTTAATTCTAAGAGATAATTTTCTTTTTAAGATATTTGCTCTCATTATTTATCCCTTACTTCTTAGATGTTTTACCAGCTTTGCGAATAATACGCTCATCTGAATACTTAATACCTTTACCTTTATATGGCTCAGGTGGTCTAAATTCACGAATTTTAGCTGCAACTTGACCTACTACTTGCTTATCAGCACCTGTAATTACGATAGTATTTTTCTCAACTGCTATTTCAATGCCTTCTGGAGCATCAAAAATTACTGGATGTGAGTAACCTAAAGCCATTTCTAAAGTTTTACCTTTCATTGCAGCTTTATATCCAACACCATTTATTTCTAATACTTTTTTAAATCCTTGAGTAAGACCTATTATTATATTATTAGCTAAAGCTCTGTAAGTTCCCCAATAAGCTCTTGAACTTCTATCATCACTTTTTGGAGTGAATACTACTTGATTGTCTTTAACTTCTACATTTACATGGCCTTTAAAATCAAGTTCTTTTTTTACATTTCCTTTAGTAAAACTAAGAACATTACCATCTACTTTAGCTGAAATTCCAGCTGGAATTTCAATTGGTTGTTTTCCTATTCTTGACATATTTTTCCTTTTTATTTGTCTAGGGAAAGCTTAAGCTTTCCGAATGCCATAAAAAGCATTAATTACCAAATAGTGCAAAGTACTTCGCCACCGATGCCTTCTTTATAAGCAACTTCATTGCTAATAACACCTTTGCTTGTACTTACAACTATTGTTCCATAACCGTTTTTAAATCTTTTGATTTCATCTTTACCACGGTAAACTCTACGACCAGGTTTGCTAACACGCTTTATTTCATTAATAACGCTTTTGCCTTTTTCATCATATTTTAAAACTACATTGATGAATTTCTTTTTATCTTCTTCAACAACGCTATAATCTTCAATATAACCTTTCGCTTTAAAAATATCAACAATAGATTCTACAACTTTTGAATGTAGTAATTTTGTTGTATCTAATTTACGAAGTGCTGCATTTCTAATACGAGTTAGTGAATCTGAAATTAAATCGTTAATCATAACTTCTCCTTACCAGCTAGCTTTCTTAAGACCAGGAATTAATCCTTCATTAGCCATTTTTCTTAGGCACACACGGCAAATTCCAAAATCTCTATATACTGAGTGTGGACGACCACAAATTTGGCATCTTGTATAAGCTCTAACTTTAAACTTAGCTGGACGAGCAGCTTTTGCTATCATTGATTTTTTTGCCATATTACTTTCCTTTTGTGAAAGGCACACCGAATAATTCTAATAATCTTAATGCCTCTTTATCGCTATTTGCTGTTGTTACAACATTTATATTCATACCATGGGTTCTTAAAATTTGGTCATATACAACTTCAGGGAACATTAATTGTTCATTTAAACCGAAGCTATAATTTCCACGACCATCAAAACCATCTCTACTTAGGCCTCTAAAGTCTTTAACTCTTGGTAATGCAATAGAAATTAACTTATCTAAAAACGCATACATATTGTCTTTTCTTAAAGTTACCATTACACCAACAGGGAAACCATCTCTTACTTTAAAACCAGCAACTGATTTTTTAGCTTTAGTTACAACTGCTTTTTGTCCTGAAATTAAACTAATTGTATCAACAATACTTTGTAATACTTTTTGATCTTTAGTAAATTCAGCACCTAAACCAACGCTAATTACAATTTTTTCAATAGCAGGAATTAACATAGGATTTTTAATATCAAATTCTTTAGCAATAGCAGGCTTAATGCTATTAACATATTTTTCTTTTAATCTCATATTATGCCTCCACCTTTGCTACATTTGAAATATCCATAGGCATTTCCTTATTTACAAAACCACCTTGTGGATTTTGCTCGCTTGGTTTAACTGCTTTCTTAGCAATTTTGCAACCTTCAACGATTACTTGATTTTTCTTAGGAAAAACTGCCTTTACAACACCTGTTTTACCTTTATCATCACCTGCGATAATTTTTACATTATCACCTTTTTTAATTTTAAATTTAACAGCCATTATAAAACCTCCGGAGCTAGTGAAACAATTTTCATAAAGCCACCATATCTTACTTCTCTACCAACTGGCCCGAAAATACGAGTTCCAACTGGCTCTCTTTTAGCATCTAAAATAACTGCTGCATTTTCATCAAAACGAATTAATGAGCCATTTTCTCTTTGAACTTCTTTTTTAGTTCTTACGATTACAGCTTTAACTACTTGACCTTTTTTAATTTTACCATTTGGTAAAGCTTTTTTAACAGATGCAACTATAACATCACCTACAGTAGCATATCTTCTCTTGCTACCACCTAATACTTTTATACACATAATTTCTTTTGCGCCGCTATTATCAGCAACTACAAGCCTTGTAAAACTTTGAATCATTACTCAACTCCTGCTGCTAAGATTGTTTTAAGACGAAAAGATTTGCGTTTTGACAATGGTCTGCATTCAATTGCCACAACTGTATCGCCAACATTAGCAGTATTTTTTTCATCATGAACTAAATATTTTTTAAAGCGTTTTACAATCTTTCTATATCTTGGGTGAACAACTTTACGCTCAACTAGAACGCTAACTGTTTTATCACCTGATTTTGCAACGATTACGCCTTGTATTTCTCTTTTAAAACTCATAATTAGCCCCTTATTTCATAGCTGATATTGCAGTATTGATTTTAGCAATATCTTTTCTTACTACGCGAAGCTCATTTGTATTTGTAAGCTGCATCGTTTTAAGCTTTTGTTTTAGTGTAAATAAAAGCACCTTTTTCTCTTTTAACATAGCATTTAATTCTTCTGCTGTTTTATCTTTTAGCTCAGTATATTTCATTTTCACTCTCTCTTGTAACGAACTTAGTTTTAAATGGTAATTTACTCATAGCAAGTGCAAGAGCTTCTCTAGCCATATCTTCACTAACGCCTGTCATTTCAAAAAGAATTCTGCCTGGTTGAATATTCATTACCCATTCTTCAACACTACCTTTACCTTTACCCATCCTTGTTTCAAGTGGTTTTTTAGTTAAAGGTTTATCTGGGAATACTCTTATCCATGATTTACCTTGTCTTTTAACATGACGAGTTAGAGCAATACGAGCTGCTTCAATTTGGCGTGAATTAACTCTACCACCCTCAGTAGCTTTTAAAGCATAATCACCTAGAGCAAGTTTTGTGCCACGGCAAGCATAGCCACGATTGCGGCCTTTCATCATTTTTCTAAATTTTGTTCTTTTTGGCATCAACATAATTATTTACCTCTTCTGGTTCTTCTTGTCTTCTTTGCTGCTGGCTCTTCAGTTTTATCAGCTTGAACACCTTTATGTAATACCTCACCTTTGAATATCCATACTTTAATACCTATGTTTCCATAAGTTGTATGAGCTTCAGCAAAACCATAATCAATTTTTGCTCTTAAAGTATGTAAAGGCACACGACCTTCAAGATACCACTCTGTTCTAGCCATTTCAGCACCACCTAAACGACCTGCAACGCTAACTTTAATACCTTTTGCTCCTGCTTTTTGTGCATTTTGAATAACTTTTTTCATAGCACGGCGGAAAGCAACACGCTTTTCAAGTTGAGTTGCAACACTTTCTGCTGCTAATTGAGCTGATGCATTAGCACGACGCTCTTCTTTAATATTAAGATTTACTTCTTTATTGATAATTTTTTGTAGTTTTGTTTTAATTACTTCAACATCACTACCTTTTTTACCAATGATAATTCCAGGACGAGCTGCAACTACAGTAACTCTTAATTTCTTAGCAGTTCTTTCTATTATTATTTGACTAACGCCTGCATAGTATAGCTCTTTTTTAAGAAAAGCACGGATTTTATAATCTTCGCCTATGCTTTGTGCTAAACTAGCTTTAGCTGGAAACCATCTTGATTCCCAATTTCTATTAATTCCTAGTCTAAGACCGATCGGATTTACTTTTTGTCCCATTTTAGCTTTCCTTACTTTCAGTTTTTGCTCTGCTTACTTCAACCATAATATGAGCAGTTGGTTTTCTAATGCGACTTGCACTACCTCTTGCTCTTGGTCTAATTCTTTTTAGAACTGCACCTGCATCAACACGGCATGAACTTACTACAACTTCACTTGGCTCATATCCACCATTTGCAACAGCACTTGAAATTGCATTAGAAATGTATTTTGCTGCTTTATTTGGCATAAATTTTAAACTAGCCATTGCTAATTCAGCATTCATTCCTTGAACTTCTCTTGCTAACAATCTTGCCTTAGTTGGTGATAGTCTTATGAATTTAATTAATGCTTTACTCATCTACTACCCCTTATTTTCCAATTTTCTTCTGCACAGAACCTTTGTGGCCTTTAAATGTGCGAGTTGGTGCAAATTCACCTAATTTATAACCTATGTGATTTTCAGTTACATATACTGGAATAAAGCTTTTACCATTATGAACGTTAAAAGTAAGACCGATCATATCAGGAGTTATAGTGCTTCTTCTTGACCAAGTTTTAATTGGTTTATTATCGTTAGCTTTTTTTGCTGCGATAACTTTTTTCATAACATGAGAATCAACAAAAGGACCTTTTTTTAATGATCTAGCCATCTTATTTTCCTTTTCTTCTTGATATTATTAGCTTATCGCTAGCCTTTTTACGGCGAGTCTTAGCACCTTTAGTTGGTTTACCCCAAGGTGTAACTGGGTGACGACCTGAGTTCTTTTTACCCTCACCACCACCATGTGGGTGATCTACTGGGTTCATTGCACTACCACGAGTTTGTGGGCGAATACCTCTATGTCTATTGCGTCCTGCTTTACCGATTGTAACGTTAGCCCAATCTTCATTACCAACTTCACCAATACTAGCCATACATTCAGCTAATACTCTTCTCATTTCACCTGATTGTAAGCGAACGATTACATATTTTTCTTCTTTACCCATTAATTGAGCAAAAGAACCTGCTGAACGAATCATTTGTCCACCTTTACCTGGTTTTAACTCAAGGTTATGGATAATTGTACCTACAGGAATTGATTTTAATTTCATAGCATTTCCTGGTTTAATATCTAAACCTTCAGCAGCTGAACAAACAATGTCATTTACTGCTAAACCACGAGGTTGGATAATATATCTTTTTTCACCATCTTTATAAGCAATTAATGCAATACGGCAATTTCTGTATGGGTCATACTCAATAGCTTCTACACGACCTTCAATTCCAAATTTATTTCTTTTGAAATCGATGATACGATATAGTTTTTTAGCACCTGCTTCTTTATGGCGACTTGTTATTCTTCCGTTGTTATTTCTACCTGCTGCAGCTGGAAGTTTTACAAGTAATGAGCGAACACTAGCTTTTGCTGTAATATCATCGCTACTTACACCTGTAATATATCTTCTGCTTGGGGTATATGGTTTATAAGTTTTAATAGCCATCTTAGCCTTCCTTATTCTCTAAACTAGCACCCTCAGGTAGCTTTACATAAAACTTTTTAAAGTCACTTCTTTGGCCTTCAATTCCTCTAAATCTTTTAACTTTTCCATCCATTCTTAATGAATTTATTTTTAAAGGAACGATACCAAAATATTCTCTTAACACTTGCTTTAGACCATTTTTTGTCATTTTAGGGCTAGCTTGAATAACTACTACGCCACTTTCTTGAAGGCCTAAAGTTTTTTCTGTATAAACTATATTTTTTATATCTGTGATATCAGCCATCTTAGCCCTCTTTCGTAATTGATGCTAAAGCATCTTTTTCAATAATAACTGAGTTAAATATACTTAATAAATAAGCATTTACTTCAGTAATATCAACAACATAACAATTTGCAAGATTTCTAAATGCTAATAATGTTTTTTCATCTAATAATGATTTAACTATTAAAGCATCTTTAACACCTATTTTATTAATCATAGCTCTTGCATCTTTTGTTTTACCACTTTCAATAACTATATTATCTACTGCAAATATTGCGTTTGCATTTGCTTTATCAGCTAAAGCTCTTTCAAATGCTAATCTCTTTTGCTTTTTATTTACTTTTTGAAAATAGTTTCTATTATTTGTTGGACCAAATGCAACTGCACCACCTACCCATACGTTAGTTCTAGTTGAACCTGCACGAGCACCACCACGACCTTTTTGTCTCCATGGTTTTTTACCACCACCGCTAACATCACTTCTACCTTTAGTATGAGCTGTATTTGCTCTCATGCTAGCTTGATATGATTTTACATATAAATAAAGGTTATGAGGATTTACTTCAGCGTATCTTGCTGGTAAATCAAGCTCGCTAGCTTTTTCAAATTTATCGTTTAATACGCATACTTTCATTTTACAATCCTTACTTTACCCATTGCACCATTATAACCTGCAACGCTACCTTTTAATACTAAAACACCATTTTCAGCGTCAAATGAAACAACTTCATTTTTAACAGTAACTAATTCATTACCAAAATGACCCGCCATTTTGCGTCCTTTTTGAACACGACCTGGCCACTCGCGGTTACCTATAGAACCTGAGCGTCTGTGAAAACGGCTACCATGACTTGCTGGACCACCTGCAAATCCGTGTCTTTTAATAACACCTGCAAAACCTCTACCTTTTGAATTAAAGCTTACTTTTAAAACTTTTGCTTCAGCTAAAGGTGTAGTGTCAATGTCACCTGCTTCTTTATTTGCTACTTCTAAACTAGCAAATTTGTTAAACTCTGCACTTAGGCTGTATTTTTTTTGCTGACCTGCTATGCACTTGTTTTGATGTTTACCTTGTGCGTAAGCAACGATAGCTTTACCATCTTTAAGTTCGCAAACTTTTGTTTTTACTAACTTAAGTAATGTTACAGGAGTGCTAGATGTGTTAATTGTTCTACTCATTCCGATTTTTTCAACAATATATTCCATACTCTATCCTTACTTGCCCATTGCACGAACTTCAACATTAACTTCTGGTGCCAAATCAAGCTTTGTTAAGCTATCAACGGTGTCAGTAGTAGCAGCCAAAATATCAATCATACGAGCGTGAATTCTCATTTCAAATTGTTCTCTTGAATCTTTATTGATGTGCGGAGATCTTAAAACGGTATAACGCTTTATTTTTGTAGGCATTGGCACTGGACCTCTAATTTCAGCACCAGTTCTCTTAACGGCTTCAACAATTGCCGCAACTGTACGATCTAGAACCCTATGGTCATAAGCTTTTAACTTTAACCTAATTCTTTCCATAATTTTTCCTTTTAAAAGAACTCGTTGGCATTTAAGCCAACCCATTAAAGAACATGTGATAAGTATCACAAAAACTAAAATAGGTTCGCAAGTGTATTTAATATAAGTTTATTTGTCAAGAAAAAATAAATTTTTTCATATTTTTTGTCTTTTTTAAAAAGATAAAAATAAAAATTATGAACTATAAAATACTAAATTTATTTTAAAATATACTAATATAAATTTTTACTCATTATGATAAGATATATAGAAAAATATATGTAAAAAAGTAAAAATTAGAAAATTATTAATAATACTCAGTATGAAACAAAATCACTAATAAAATTAATAATCAATAAAATAGTATTTTGTATAAAATCTATTTGTTGATATAAGCAAAAAGTATTAAATCTCAAAAAATTAATAAAAATTTTATAAAACTCGCTCATAATTAATATTGTTGAATAATAATTTTTTCCGAATTTTATTTTAAATTCGGAAAAAATTAAATCATAAATTTTTACAATACTTTATTATCTTTTAATAATTTTTTAAATTCTTCTTTTAAAAATGGTTCTATTTCTTTATATGTTAAACGAACTTTTATATATCCACTAGCGTATGAAAATAATTCATAAGGACTATATGAAAATACTATTCCTAAATTATCAAAATAAAAATTATTTAATTCTAAAGGACTAAAAAATTTATTATCTTTTTCTGGATGTTTAGTTGTATTTTGAAAATCTCTTATTTTTTTAGTGATTTTTTCTTTTAACTTATCTGTATCTTTAAAAGCTTCGTTTGATGAAATAATTTTACCTGTTTTATCTAAAATTGCATATTTTTTAAAATGTAAAGGATGGGCACCTTTATTGTCTTCTACTAAACTAAAACTTATACTCGTTAAATCATTCTTAGCAAATATTACATCTTCTAGTATTTCTAAAGTTCCAAAATGAGTTAAGCTTTGAGCAAAAAATTCATTTAAATTAAGCTCTTCTTTATTATTTCCAGATAAATATCTAATCTTAAAATTACCATCGCTTGTACTGATACTAATACTATCATATTTAACCCCAATTGATTTTGAAGCCTCATAATCTATATTATTTATTATCGTATCGTTACACGCAAAACATACATTATCTTGAATTATACTCATACCACTAACAAAATCAACTTTATCTTTATGGTCGTTAATTGTAAAATATGCGGTTTTATCTTTATCTATCATTAAAAACCCAGCAGAATTTAAACTAAGTGCCAAAATACTTGAAATTAATACTTTTTTCATTTTATACTCCTTAAATAAAAATAGTATTTTATCCTAAGTTAATAACACTTAAAAATTTTAATTAATTTTGTTTCACGTGGAACAAAATATTTTAGTCTAAATAAAATTAATAATATTTATTGAATTATTTATTTAATAACATATAATTGGTTCAATAGGTATATTTAATTTTCAATCAAAAATTTTATTAGCACAAAATAAGCTTGTTATTTTATTTCTATAAATAAAAATTTGTCTTCTAATTGGATAAAGTATTAGAACAATGTTCTTTTGTGGCATTTACTATTTTTTGTATCTTATTTAATTTTTTTACAAATTCTTCTTTATGCGTTATTTTAGTTTTACAAGTTATTGTAAAACTAAATATTTTGTAATCTAATTAATGAGTTAAGTTGAACCTATAGTTTATAATTTTATATATAAAATTCCAAGTGTGTTTAAGATTATTGATAGTTACAATGTTATCTATTTTAAATTACTAACACTTGTACAATTATAGATAGATTACAATAACTTATATTCTATAAATCTAAAATATAATAAAAGTAAAGTTTAATTAACATTATAAAAATAACTAAGAAAATAACAAATATAATTAAATCTTGTTAGTTATTTAGAAAATCTATAAATATCAATATAATATATAAATTGTTTTTAAGATATAATCTTGCTAATTATATCCTAAAATAATTTAATTTTCATTGACAACCTTCGCATTCAATGCTTCTATCGACAGGTTTATTATCTAGATGTTCGCTTGCTGGACTTTCACTTCTTAGATAATAACAAGATTTAAGTCCTAGCGAGTGAGCTAATGTATAAATACTATTTAAATACCCGCCACTTGCTTTGTCAAGACTAACAAATATATTTAAGCTTTGTCCTTGGTCTATCCATTTTTGGCGAATTGCAGCAGCACGAACTAAATCTCTTTGGTCAAGCTCATAAGCTGTAACATAATATTGCCAGGTATCAAGACTTAGATTTGGTACAACATTAGGTATCATTCCACTTAAGTTTTGTTCAAACCATTTTCTTTTATATACAGGTTCAATTGTTTGAGTAGTTCCAACTAGAATTGATATACTAGAAGTTGGAGCTATTGCCATTAAATAGCCATTTCTCATACCTTGTTTGCTAACTTTTTTTCTTAAATCATTCCAATCACAATTTGATTGATTAAATAAATTATCTCCTAGTGTTAGCATTTTTGCATTATCGTTAGCGACATCAATAGGGAAAATTCCCTTACTCCAATTACTTCCTTCATATTCAGGATATACACCTTTTTCAACTGCTAAATCACTACTTGCACTTATAGCTTCATAAGATATATTTTCCATAATTTTATCAATTAATTCAAAGTGGTCGTTAGTCCCAAACATTATTCCTTTTTCTGCTAACATTTGTGCTTCACCCATAACACCTAAACCTATTGCACGAGATTTAAGGTTAGTGTTTTTTACTTTTGCGTGTGGATAAAAATTAAGTTCAATTACATTATCAAGCATTCTAATTGCTATTGGAACTACTCTTTTAATATCTTCTATACTATTAATTTTACTTAAATTTATACTAGCTAGATTACAAACTGCGGTTCTTCCTTCATCATATTCTTTTTCTACTATATAAACTTTTTTACCATTTAAAGTATCAAGGCTACTTAATTTTTTTGCAGTTTTTACTTGTGAATTATCAAGAGTTAAAATATCATTTTCTTCATAAATCTTTATACTACCATCTTCAAAAGTAGCTTTTATTTTATAATGATTTGGGTCTGTATTTTGAAAAATTTCTGTACATAAATTAGAACTTCTAATAAGACCTGAATGAGAATTTGGATTAGCTTTATTAGCATTATCTTTAAAGCATAAAAACGGCATTCCACTTTCAAAATAATTTGTTAAAATCTTTTTCCAAAGCTCTTTTGCATCCATTACTTCTTTTACTATATTTTCATCTTTTTCAAGTCTTTCATACTCTAATTCAAATTCTTTTCCGTATAAATCACAAAGTTGTGGAGTATCAAATGGGTCAAATAAAGTCCATTTTCCATTTTCAGCAATTCTTTTCATAAATAAATCATTTATCCATAAAGCAGGGAATAATTCGTGAGCTCTTCTTCTTTCTTCTCCGCTATTTTTTCTAAGGTCAATAAAATCACAAACATCCATATGCCAAGGCTCAATATAAACAGATATTGCACCTTTTCTTGTGCCTAATTGATCAACCGCTACGGCAATGTCATTTGTGATTTTTAAAAATGGAATAATTCCACCAGCTGCATTTTTATGTCCGTCTATACTACCACCCATAGCACGAACCTTACTCCAATCCCAGCCTATTCCACCGCCAAATTTAGATAATAAAGCCATTTCTTTATAAGAATCAAAAATACCTTCTATATTATCAGGGGTTGAGCCGATATAACACGAGCTTAATTGGTGTCTTGTTGTTCTTGCGTTACTTAAAGTTGGAGTTGCACACATAACTTCAAATTTGCTTATTAAATCATAGAATTTCTTAGCCCATTCTTGCCTATTTAATTCGTTTTGAGCTAAAAACATAGCTATTGCCATAAACATATGTTGTGGTAATTCAATAGGATTACCTTTGCTATCTTTAATTAAATATCTATCATAAAGGGTTTTAATACCTAAGTAAGTAAATTGTAAATCTCTTTCAGGTTTTATATAAGAATTTAAATCATCTAAGTCATATTTTTCTTTAAGACCTAAAAATAATCTTCCTGCTTTTTCTCCGCGCTCAAAATATTCTCTTAAATGCACATATTCTTTTTGTGGATTAACTTTGTGATATAAATCATATAAAAATAATCTCGCAGCTACAAAAGTCCAATTAGGTCTATCTATATCTATTTTATCAACTGCTGTTTTTATTAAAGTATTTTGTATTTCTTCAGAAGTTATCATATCTCTAAATTGTATTTTAGCATCAACTTCTAGCTCACTTTGGCTTACATTATCAAGCCCTTCAGTTGCTAAAGTTGTATATTTTTTAATCTTAGATATGTCTAATTCTTCTACTCTACCTGTTCTTTTTACTACCTTCATGATTGATTATTTTTCCTTTGTGAATTTTAAAAAAGAATGTATTATAATAAGTAGATATATAATAAAGGTTAAAAAGAGTGGGATATTTATATAAAAAATTTTTTACTACAGAAAATAAAAAAGCTTATCAATTAGTTATGCAAAATTTAAACTACGATTTAAAAAAAGCACAAAGATTTTGTGATAAAAATCGTGTTATTATTTTTAAAAATAATGTTAGTAAAAAGCTAGAAAATACTTTAAATATAGAAGAAATAAATTTAACTGATATTGAAATATGTAAAAAAAATTCTATTATTTGTGGAGAATATTATTTACTAATTTATGAATGCGTTAGTAATAATTTAAAACCAATTTTTGAAAATGAATATTTTGCAATTTTTAATAAACCAAGCGGAGTTTTATCACATCCTAATGGAAGAAATTGTGAGTATTCTTTAAATGATGAAATTTGGCAAAAATATGGAGAAAATGCAAGTGTAGCTCATAGACTTGACGCTGCTACAAGTGGTCTTATAATGGTAGCTAAAACAAAAACTGCCAATAAAGAATTAAAAGAACTTTTTGCAAAACAAAAAATACACAAAGAATATTTAGCATTAGTATGTGGTAATATTAAAAATGATTTTTGTGTTAGTGCAAGACTTAAAAATGATGATGATTTAAAAAATAAAATGCAAGTTAGTATAGATGGCAAAATTTCACAATCTGAATTTATAGTTATCAAAAATTATCCTAAATATACACTTTTAAAAGCAATTCCACTAACAGGAAGACAACATCAATTAAGAGTGCATTTGCATTATGTAGGAAATAAAATCGCAGGGGATAATTTGTATGGACTTACTAACAAACAAGCAAGAGATATTTTAGATAAGAAAATATCAAATATAAAAGAACTTTGTGGTGCAAGTAGGCTTTGTCTTCATTCTGCAAGATTAAAATTTACTTATAAAAATCAAGATTATGATTTTTTTAATGATGATATAGAAAATGAATTTTTAGGAGCAATTAAATGAATGGATTAGATATATTTCAATACTTATTTATGGGTGCGGTTTGTATTGGTGGAATTATTGGAATGATTTTTATCATAATCAATGAAAAGAAAAAATAATGTTTCACGTGAAACTTTTTATCATTAGATTATTTTAATGTTTCACGTGAAACAAAAAAACTTATAATAAAATTAAAATTATTTACATACAAAATAAATTCATTAAACAAAAATTTTATTCTAAAACTTTGTTATAAATATAAATATAAAATATTTTATAAATTTTATTGAAGGAGAAAATATGAAAAAGATATTAATTTCTTTATTTTGTATAGGTGCATTAAATGCTAGTTCAATCAGTGAAATTGAAAAATTAAAACAAGAAAATGAAATTCTAAAACAAAGAATTGATGCTTTAGAAAATAAATTCTATGACCCGTTTGATGATTTTTTTAAAAGTTTTGATGCAATCAATAAACAACATATAAAAGCTTTAAATGAAATCAAAAAATCAATGGAAGATGATTTTAAAAACTACAAATCAAATTCTAATTACTCAAGTTATTTTCAAATCAACAATATCATATCTTATATGAAACAAACTTCACAAAATATAGATAATAAAACCAATTCAAAAATAGAAATAAAAACATATAACGAAAACACAAAAAAGGAATATTTATTAAAAGATATTATAAAAGATTTTGATACTTTTAAGGTGTATTTTAATTCAAAAAATCTTGATAAAAATATAGAATTAGACAAATTCTATATTAGTAGTAATGGTTTTGTATTCTTATCAAAGGATTTTAAAAATCAAATTATTATTAATTTTGAAGATATGAAAATTTATTTAAAAGATGAATTTTTAAAAGAACTTTCTTTATAAATTCACAAACCCTATTTTATAAATAGGGTTAAACTTTAAAAACATATTAAAATATAAATTTAATTACCGATATATTAGTATAATCAGTAACTAAATATAAAGGTAAATTATGAAGCAATCACTTCTATTAGAATTAATATATCCACTTCCTGCGGCAACACTTGGTTTTGAACTTTTAGTATTTTTAGGTTCAATATATTTTAAAAAACTAAATATCACTTTTATAACATTGTTATTTTTAGCTAGTAGGATATTATTTATTTTTATGGATTTTCAACAAGCCCACGCATATATTTCACTATTTTCACCGATTGTATTTGCAATATTATTAACGCTTAAAAAAGATTATCTTTCTACAAAGAGATTAATTCCTGCTTATTTAGTAGTATTGTTTTATATCTTAATTGGTATATTTATTAAAGATTATCAATTCATATCGTATTTACATAATTTAAACTTTATAAATCTTACTTATGCTTATTCAGATTTTTCTTTTTGCTTATTTTTAGTTTTAATGATTTATGTTGTAATTCTTAGAAAAATTAAAAATTTTGAATGTTTCTTGCAAGGTGCATATATTGCAGCCTATTTTCAATTTATATTCTACAATAGCCTTCAATTTTATAATTTAAGTTATTTTGAATTAGGCTCATTTATATTCTTAGCTGCTATTGGTTATCAAGGATATAAACTAGCGTTTTATGATTCACTAACTAATGTTTATAACAGAAGAGCTTATGACACTACTGAAGTAAAAAATAAAGATGTAATTGCTGTAGTTGATATAGATTTTTTTAAAAAGATTAATGATACTTACGGGCATGATGTAGGAGATATTATTTTAAGAAGTCTTGCAAGTATTTTGAAACAATATTCAAAAGCTTATCGTTATGGGGGAGAAGAATTTGTTTTAATTTTTAAAGAATATGATTTTTATAAATGTGTTAGCTTACTTGAAAACCTTAGAAACGAAGTGCAAAATCATACTTTTAAAGCTAAAAATCACGAAATAAAACTAACTATTAGTATAGGTGTTAGTTTGGTTACAAACTCTAAATTTGGAGCGTTTGAAACTGCTGATAATAGACTTTATAAAGCTAAACAAACAGGAAGAAATAAAACTATATTTGAATAACCAAAGTCATATTAAATTCTTTAATAAATTTATTATTTATACTAAGTTTGTGAGTATATTTATTTTTATAAAATTACTTAAAAGATAATAATATTTGAAAACCTTATTTTAAATCCTATAAATTAGAATTTAAAATAAGAAAATTCAATACTTAAAACTCAAATCTAATACTTGCATTAATATTATAATCAATATTTAAATTCCCACTAAAAGTCTTTTCAGCTTCTATGTTTAATCCTAATTTTTTACTAATATTTTTATTAAGCCCTATACTTGCAAAACCTCTTTTATCTTTCTTCGCTCCACTAAAAGCAAAAGAGCTAATCCCATCACTAACTAAAAAATCAGGATTATTAGTTAAATCAAATATTCCACCAATTCCAGCTCTTAATGTTGTATTATTAATATCTACTCCAGTATAAACTGCTGCTTTTGATACCATTAAAACTTTTGAAGAAGATGTAATATTGACATTTGATACTTGAGATAAATTGCCAAATTGAATTACTTTTTCACCTTTAATATCAGTCTTCGGGATATAATTTGCAATCAATTCTAAACTAGGCTCTAAATAAAATTCATCACCAAATCTATAACCTAATTCAGCACTTGCTATTATACCTGTTCCTTTACTTGTAGAATTGCCTAAAAATGTATCGTTTTTAAACTCGCTTTTATAATGATTTGTTTTAAGAGTAGCATCTAAGAAAAATCCATTATTATAAACATTACTAACATACACTCCAAAACCATAATTATTAATTTTTGAATTAGTAGTATTATCAGTGGTTGTTTTACCGATATTTAGCATAATTCCTGCATAAGTATCAAAATCATTATTATTTATGATTTTGTCAGCACCTAATTGTATTTCATTGGCTTTTATAGAAGTATTTTTTATACTACCTTTATTTATATATCCACGAATCCAAATTCCTGCATTGTTATTAGTAAAACTTCTTAATTCTCCTAAACGCTTATTAAGATTATTATATTCAAACACTTGAGAAAAATAAAATTGCGAAGTCATTAATTTAGCTGATTCTAAAGCTTTTTCATTTTTACCTGTTACCATTAATTTGATAGCTTCTTTTTGTTCTTCTAATGCTATTTCAAATTTTTCTTCATCAGTCTTAGGCTCACTTGGTTTAATAGGATTTGCAGGTTTTAAATCTATCCAAGGAATGCTTGGTTTGATTTCAGGTTTTGTTTCTTCATCAGGATTAGGCTTATTTTCATCAGGATTTATAGGAGTTTCTGGTGTAACTTCTGGCTTAATGTCAGGTTTTATTTCTGGCTCACTTGGTTTAGTATCTTCAATATTTGGTGGGGTTGTTGGCTTAATAGGATTTGCAGGTTTTAAATCTATCCAAGGAATGCTTTTATTATCAAAATCTTTTATCATTGTGCCTTTATTTTCTAGACTTTTATCTGTATTTTGATTAATCAATTCTTTTGCTTCGTTACTTGCTAATAAATTATCATTAAAATCTACTAAATCTTTTATTTTATCACTATTAGTCACTATTTCATTTATTTTATTTATATCTAATTTAGAATTATTTTTATAAGTTAAATCATTAAAACTTTGCTTATTATCCTTAGCTAAAACATATACTTGATAATCTCCTACCTTTTCACTCTTTAAATAAGAATTCGCTAAAGCATATTCGCTAATTCCTGAATAGAATTTAAGATTTGTAGCAAAATCATTATTAGCACCCTTTAAAATAGCTAAAGGTAAATTAACACTTAAATTATTTGCTACTAAATTCCCTTTAGTATCTTTGCTAACTACTCCAATAATTCCAAAATTATTATTAGCCCCACTTGTGCTAATTTTAGAAATTATTGCTCCATTATAAGTAGTATTTGTGCCACCTAAGAAGAATGTAGAATTATTTGCAATTAGTTCATTTGTGCTAAATGCTCCTAAACTTGTAGAATTATTTAAGCTTATTTTATTTGCTGATATTTTATTTCCTGCTAAATCTTTAAAACTACCTACTAAAGAACTCCTAGTTAAATCAATATTAATAGAATTATTACTTTTAATATCAAAATTAAGAGCTGAATTTGTAGCCTTTAAAACACCCCCCCCCATTAATTCTAAATATCCTTTAGTATTTATATCTTTACCTACTTTTGTATTAGTTAAATTAAAATTTTTAGCACTATATTTAGCATCACTTATAGATGGTAATTTAAATCCTTCTAAAGTGCTTTTATTTAAAATTATTTCATCAGCACTAAAACCACCTTTAAAAATTGAATTAGTATCATCAATTTTGCTTACATATTCACTTTTTACAATTTTATTAAATACTGAATTAGAGCTTTTTATTTCTCCTGAATAATTATTTAAAGCCCCATCTAAATAAACATTATCTAAGCTTATTTTAGAATTGATAGTAGGTTTTAGAGTTTTTATAAGTCTAATATCATCAGAATTTACAATATCGCCTTTAATATAACTATTTGTAATTATAAATGTTCCAGTAGAAGTTGAACTTTTATTTAAATCAAGACCACCACCAATATAAGCTTTGTCAATATTTGCATTTTTTCCGAGATTTGTTTTAGTGCTTGAATTGATAATAGTATCAAAAGTATTATTTGTAGCATTCATAGTATTGCTTGATTTTGCAATGAAATTTGCATTATTTTTATAAATACCCTTAATAGTAAAATCCCCATCAGTATTTATATACCCTGTTATATTAGAGCCTTTATTATTTTTAGTATCATCTATTACAATAGTGCTTGATTGATTAGCCATAATAGCTGTTGATTTTATATCATTATCTCCTGCTTTTATAATTGAACCACTTATATTTAAATAGGTTTTATCAGTTCCAAAACTACGAGCATTAATAGCTTGATAACTTCTACCACGCTGATAACCTCCTTCTACTAAAGAATTATTTAAATTTAATGTCCCCTTATCTATTAAAATAGCAGAAGCAAATTGAAAATCTGTTCTATCAGCATTACCAGCATAAACACTAGAATTAATTAGAGTAACTATTCCATTATTTTTTATTTTAATAGCTTCTATATTATTACTAAATACACTATTGCCTTGAGAAATAAAAATAGAACCATTATCTGTAAAATTACCGCCAGATACTAATATTAAATAATCTTTATTATCAATTTGTGTATTTTTATAATCAAATATTAGATTTTTATTTTCTATACTATTTGTAGTTAATGTGCCATTAATTACAAAAGTTGAATAAATACTATCATCTATTTTATTGGCTTTAATACTAGATATTCCTGTTTGTTTTATGTCTATATTTTTTGTTAAGTCACCAACAATATTTGTAGCATCATATGAATATAAAATAGTTGTAAGAACTATACTTAATTTAAAAATATTTTTCATTAAAAAACCTTTATTTTTTACATAAATTTGTATTACATAAATTAATATTAAATAAAATTAAGTTATTTTAAAATATTAAATATAAATATTAGAAATATTTAGCTGAATTGTAGGGCTAGGTTTGAAATAATTTTTTTGCAAACTATAATGAATATTGACACATTCATTTTCAAATGGGATAAAATCACAATTAAAACAAATCGCTTCAAAAGTTAAATTATTTTGAGTAAAAGTGCATTTTAAGTGCTTTTCGTTTAATAAAACTAGATTTTTAATAATTACGCCTTTACTTATAAAAAATGGCTTTTCATTACCTTGCCCAAAAGGCTCAAAATCACTTAAAATATCTAATAATTCCATATCAATTTCGCTAAATTCTAACTCGCCTAAAGTATTAGTAGTATCACAAAAATCAATATCATTATAATTAAGTTCTAAATTATTTAGCCTTGTTTTAAATTCTTTTAAATGTTCAACCTTTAAAGCAAGTCCAGCAGCTCCTTTATGTCCGCCGTAATTAGTCAAAATATCGCTAACATTTGATAAAAGCTCTAAAATATCAAGCTCTGCTACGCTTCTAGCACTTCCTTTTGCTAAGTCATCTTCAATATTAAAAACAAAACTAGGTTTATTAAATTGTTTAGCTAAACGACCTGCAACTATGCCTAAAATACCCTTATGCCAATTCTTAGAATAAGCTATGATTACTTTATCATTTTCGTTTGCAAATTCTATGCTTTCTAAAAAACTTTGCTTTTCTTGTTCTTTTCTATCTTGGTTTAATTTTTCTATTATTTCTAATAAATTCTTAGCTTCATTAAGGCTTTTTGCTCTTAAAAATTTATAAGAAATACTAGCATCATCCATTCTTCCACTAGCATTTAATAATGGTGCTATTAAAAACGGAATACTCTCATAATCAAAGAATTTCTTTTTGTATTTTTCTTTTAAAACTACAAAAGCAGGACGATTTAATTTATTTAACTCTTTTAAGCCATAACGAACTAATATATGATTTAAATCATTTAAATTCATCATATCAGCAACAATTGCAATACACAATAAATCTAAAAAACTAGCCATATTGTATTCTATATCTAATTCTTTTTTAATAGCCCCACATAGCCACCAAGCTACTTGCGCCCCGCAAATCTCACAATTAATATGCTTAGAAAACTCACAATCATCTCTTTTTGGATTAATTACAGCATAAGCATTTGGTAAAGTATCTCCTGGGGTGTGATGATCGCTTATTATTAAATCTATACCTAATTCTTTACATTTATTTGCAGCTTCATAAGCTACTATTCCATTATCAACCGTGATTATTAAACTAGCGTCTAAATTACTCACTATATCTTCGCTAATTCCGTATCCATCGCTAAAACGATTTGGAATTTTAACAATTATTTCTACACCTAAATTAGCAAAAAATTCACTCATAATAGTAGAAGATACTATGCCATCTACATCATAATCTCCTACTACTGCTATTTTTTCTTTATTTTTTATTGCCTTAGCTATTCTAATTGCTGCTTTATTCATATCCTTAAAGGTATGAGGTTTTGGAATAGTGCTAAGGCTTTTATGAAAATCGTTTTTAAATCTATCTTCTAAAACCTGCTTAATTTTAGTTTTATTTAGTGTAAGCATTGTCTAATAAAGCCTAAGATGACAGGATTTGCTTTAGTTAGCCTTGAAGTAAATTCAGGATGATATTGAACGGCTACGAAGAAATCATTATTTGTATTTTCAATAGCTTCAATAAGTCCATTTGATTCTCCACTAATAATAAGTCCATTTTGCTCGTATAAATCACGATATTTTGAGTTAGCTTCATAGCGATGGCGATGTCTTTCATAAGCTACTTTAGAATTATATAACTTACTTAAAAGTGTGCCTTCTTTTATATTGCAAACATATTCGCCAAGTCTTAAAGTCCCACCTAATGGAGTTTTTATTGTTCTGATTTCTTTTGAACCTGATTGATTAATAAATTCATCAATTAAATAAACAATAGGATTTTTAGTATTCTCATCAAATTCAGTTGAGTTAGCATCATCAAGTTTTATAACATTTCTAGCAAATTCAATTAAACTAAGCTGCATTCCAAGACAAATTCCTAAAAATGGGATATTATTTTCACGAGCGTATTTAATAGCCTTTATTTTACCTTCAACACCACGCTGTCCAAATCCACCAGCTACAAGTATTCCATCATTTCCAGCTAAATCATTTTCATCTTTTAATTCTTCGCTATCTATCCAATTAATCTCTACTTTTGTATCAAGATTTGCACCTGCGTGAATTAGTGCTTCTGTTAAAGATTTATAACTTTCTTTTAAATCTATATATTTTCCTACGAAAGCAATTTTAACTTTTTTGCTTGGATTAATTATTTTTTCTGTTAATGCTTCATACTCTTTTAAATTAGGAGTTTTTAGCTTTAGATTTAAATGTTTTGCAATAGGTAAAAGTATATTTTGCTCTAAAAATTTAAGTGGAATTTGATATATGCTTTTTGCATCAATACTTTCTATTACACAATCAATTTCTACACCGCAACTCTTTGCAATTTTTTCTTTTATTTCATCGCCTAGTGGAATTTCACTACGAGCTATTATCATATCAGGACTAATACCTATTCTTCTTAATTCTCCAACTGAATGTTGGGTTGGTTTAGTTTTTAATTCTCCTGCTACTTTTATAAAAGGAACAAGAGTTAAATGTGCGTAAAATACATTATTTTTTCCGTATTTAAGTCCTAAAGAACGAATTGCTTCAAGGAATGGTAAGCCTTCAATATCTCCAACCGTTCCACCAATTTCTACTACTAAAACATCTTGATTTAAAGCTGCTGCTTCCATTCTACTAGCAATTTCGCCTACAATGTGTGGAATTACTTGAATAGTTTTACCTAGATATTCTCCACGGCGTTCTTTTTCAATTACGCTTTGATATACTTTTCCTGTAGTAAAGTTATTAAGATGAGTTAAATCTTCATCTAAAAATCTTTCATAATGTCCTAAATCAAGGTCAGTTTCTGCACCATCTTTTGTAACAAAAACTTCTCCATGCTCAAGTGGGCTCATAGTTCCTGGGTCAATATTTATATAAGGGTCAGCCTTTAAAATACTTACCTTTAATCCACTTTGTTTTAATAAACTTGCAATGCTAGCTGCTGCAATTCCTTTACCAAGTGAGCTTAAAACTCCACCTGTTACAAATATAAATTTAGCCATACTTTTTCCTATCAGTTTTTTTTATTGTATATAATTTTAATAACCAATCAAATAACTTCATTTTTTAAAAATTCTAAAACCCTAATTTGTGCGAAATCTTCAATTTCTTCTTCGCCTTCTTTAATTGATTTTTTCAATACTAATCTATCAAGTTGAACGAAATTAATTTTTCGCTTTAGTTTTGGATTTTGTTTAGTTAATTTTTTAATTCCTTTAAGTATATTATCAACTCCCATTGTATCTTGTTTAATATATTTTATATATTGATAAATGGTCGCTAAAAATATTCTTCTTTTGATTTCTTTTTTATAGATTTCTTTTGAGAGTTGTTCTATTTTTCGCTTTAAATCTTGTCTTTCATCTTTAACAACTCCTGCAATACAAGAAATTAATTTAGCTCTTAAATCAAAAGAATTATTAACTCCTATAAAAGTAATTCTTAAATTCGCTAAAAAAATATAAATTAAATCTAATTTCATTTACCCTCTATTAAGTCATTTTATCTTAAAATGCGTTTTCTCAAGTCAAGCCTTGTGCAATGTTTGTAAAAAGCAGAGCTTCAGGATGGGAACATAGCAGAGCACTTTTTATGAGTGTGTGCCGCAAGTCTCTTGGCTTGGGTTTGTAAAAAACTCTTCAAATTCTTTTAACATTTCATAAAAATTTACTTCACCAATTTTAGGATTTTCTTTAAAATCATTTAAAATCTTTAAATAACCATTTTTTAAATCCTTAGATTTAACGCCGTAATAATTAGAAATGATTGCTTCTAAAAAAGCTCCAGTTTTATCACAAGCTTTAAGCATTTTTCCATCAATTGTATTAAAACAATCTTCATTATAATCGTTAGGATTTTGAATAATTTTTACATTTTCTTTATTTATTCTATTTTTAAATTCATCTTTTTTAATCTTACCATCTTCATTATAAATTCCTAAAAGATAAGCAAATTCAGCTCTTATATTATTAGGCACAAAAGGTAAAATCTTTTCATCAATTAATTTAAGCTCATAATCACTTATTATCTCACTAAGTCCATCAATTCCGTATTTAACAGGGGTAATAATATCTCTTGTAAGACTTTCTGGTAAATCGTGAAAAATCGCACAAAAGAAGTTGCTAATAAATCTAGTATCACAAGCTTTTATTTTAAGACAATAAAAATAGCTTAAAACAGCTACTACTAACATATGTCCTAAAACACTTGTTTCAGGAATTCTAGGAGTTTGAGCCCAACGCTTTTGAAATCTTAAACGACCACTTAAATCAATTACCTTAGCTAATTTTTGATTTAATGATATTTTTTGAACTGCTAAAATTTCTAAATAATCTTCTAATTCTTCATCTAACTTAGCTTTAATTTCTTCATAATTACTAACATTTGGATATATAAATGAAAACTCATATCTAGTTGATAAATACCCTGCTGCTTTTAAAATAAATTTTTCTTTTTCGTGAGTTTTATCATTATAATAATCATTAAAAATTTTTAAAAAATCATCGTTTTTATTGATTAAACTAAATTGTTTTTGTATCCATTCATCTAATTCTTTTTGTTTTGTTTTTTTGATTTCATTTAATACATCAGGGCGAATATCAGTAACTATTACACGAGAAATAAACTCAACAACAATAGCATCAAGTAAAAATCTCATATCAATATCTTTTTCACTTTTTGCTAAAAAATAAGCAATAATAGCCTTATGAGCTTGTTTATCAAGTTCAACTAAATTACAAATTCTAGGAAAATCATTCCATCTTGAAATTGAAGCAGCCTTAAAAATATGTAAAACAAGCTCTGGACTAATCATTATTTATCCTTTTTATCTTTTTTCTTTTCTTTTTTAATTTCCGTATCAGAGCAGCACTCAATCACCGTATGAACATTACCACGAGGATTAAAATCTCCAACTAATTTAATATATTTTGGTTTTAAACGCTTTTTAAGAGTATTATAAATCTTATTTATACTATCTTCGTGGCTTATGTTTTTGTTATAAAATGAATTAATATAAAGTTTAATTGCTTTAAGTTCAACTACCCATTTATTAGGTATATATTCTAAATATAATGTTGCAAAATCAGGATAGCCACTTCTTGGGCAAAGACAAGCAAATTCAGGTAGAGTTATTTTAATAACATAATCATTTTTTTGCTTATTTTCCCAACGCTCTAATTTTTTACCTTTAATTTTTTTTATTTCTTTTTGTCCGTATTTTAATTTTTCTTTCATTTCATCTCCTTAAGATTTTTGTCCTTATAAAATAAAAAGCCTTGATAATAATCAAATTTAATATCTTTTGTTAAATCAAGTAGATTTTTATTATCAATAAATCTCATAATAGTTTTGATATTTAGGCTTTTACATAAATTAAATAAATTTTCATAAATTATAAAATATTTTTCATTTTTTACATTTTTATTAAACTCAATATCAAAAATACCAAATTCAAATTCTAATCGTTTTAAATATTCTAAAGAACTAGGCGAACCTATACGATTTAGGGCAAAATTGATATTAATTTCTCTATATTCTTTTATTATTTCTTCAAATCTTGGCATATCATAATAAACATCATTTTCAAAAAATTCAAAAATAATTTTCCCATTTGTATTAGGGTGCTTAATAAAATATTCTCCTAAATAAAATAAGAAATTTAAATTCCTTAAAAAATCAGGAGATATTTTAATAATAATCCTATTATCAAAATGATATTCTTTCGCTAAAAGTTCTAAAAGATTTTTATAATAATTAAATTCTAAATTATTTTTAATAATTATTTCTTCTAATTTTGCTTGAGATATTTTCTCTGGATAATCTGAATTAATCCTATAATTTAAATAATATATTTCTTCTTCGCCTTCTAGCCTTTGGATTTTTAAGAAAAAATCACTCTTATTTATAGAGCTTACAACACTATTAGTAATGATATTTTCAGTAGCTACATCTACATCATCTTTTAATCTATTTTGTGCTTCTAAATAAAGTTTATTAAAATTAATACTTGATTTTATAATAGAATAATAGCACTTAAAATCAACTCCATCTATTCTTTCTCTTTTAATTTCTAAAAATATTTTTTTAATTTCGTGTTGCAAGGTTTTATGCTTTGAACTACTTAAAATCATAAAATCAGCAGTAGTAATCCTACCTATTATTAGATTTTCATCCCACGCATAGAATTTATCAATTAATTTTTTCAATAATCTATCACTTTTATTAAACCCTAGCATTAATTTAATTTCGTTTATATTAGAAATTGTAAAAAACACTATAAAATCATCATTATTTAGATATTTTGTAAATTCACTTTGTAATAAAGTCCCAGTTTTTTCATCAATTACATTATGCTTTACTGATTTATAAATTACAAAAACAAAATAATAAAAATACAAAAATATAAAACATAAAATTACTAATATATCTAATGGTTTAAAAACTATTTCGTTAAATTCTTGCAAATATACAAAAGCAAAAACTAATAACAATAAAGGCATAATGAGCTTAATAGCTGCATCTTGCCTATTTTTTCTTTCAATTTTTTTACTAATTGTCATATATCTAAGTGTTTTACATCTTTAGCGTGTGCTTGAATATATTCACGGCGAGGCTCAACTTCATCTCCCATAAATAAATTAAACACTCCACTAGCCCTATCAAAATCATCAACACTAATTTGAATTAAACGGCGATTTTCAGGGTCCATTGTAGTTTCCCATAATTGTTCTGGGTTCATCTCACCAAGACCTTTATAACGCTGAATATAAGTTCCTTTTTTAGCATTTTTTTCAACTTCATCAAGAACTTCTAAGAAATCTTTATCATTAAAAATATTTCTTTCTTCAATTTTTTTATAAATATAAGAAGCTTCTTCAAAATATGGACTATAAAATAAATCATTATTTACAACTATTTCTTCTAAACCATTTTGAGTTTGAACATAGATTTTAATCTCATCTTCACTAAGATAATGATTTAATATATTAAATCCTTTTGCTTCTAAAAATTCTTTTGATACTTTAAAAATCTCTTGCATATTAAGAGCTAAAATATCAGGATTTTCAACATAATGTCTAATTAATTCAATCACATTAAAGCGTTTTTTAAGCTCATTTAAAATACTTCTATAAGCTGCTACAACTTTTAAGAAATCTTTTAAATCATTTGTCCCAATTCCACTAAATTCTAAATTCTCAACTCCAGTTTCAATCAAATAATCATTTAAAGCTTTTTCATCTTTTAAATATATTTCTTTTCTTTGACCTTTTTTATAACGATATAATGGTGGTTGAGCTAAATATACATGTCCATTTCTAATTAATTCTTGCATAAATCTAAAGAAAAATGTAAGAATTAGAGTTTGAATATGAGAACCATCAACATCAGCATCTGTCATAATGATAATTTTATGGTATCTTAATTTTTCTATATCAAAATCATCGCCTATTCCACAACCAAATGCCGTAATCATATTTTTAATTTCATCAGATTTTAAGATTTTATCAAGGTGTGATTTTTCAACATTTAAGATTTTTCCTTTTAAAGGTAAAATCGCTTGAAATTCCCTATTTCTTCCTTGTTTAGCAGAACCACCCGCACTATCGCCCTCTACTAAATATATTTCTCTAATTTCAGGGTCTTTTGAAGAACAATCAGCTAATTTTCCAGGTAAAGTCCCTACACTTATGCTTTCTTTTTTACGAGTTAATTCTCTTGCTTTTTTTGCTGCTTCACGACCTCTTGCAGCCATTAAAGCTTTATTCATAATAGCACGAGCATCATTTGGATTTTCTTCAAAGAATTTAGTTAAAGCATCGTTTGTAATTTTATTTACTATACCACGAACATAAGAACTACCTAATTTACCTTTAGTTTGTCCTTCAAATTGTGGTTCAGGAACTTTTACACTAACTATTGCAATAAGCCCTTCTTTAGTATCTTCTCCTGTTATTTTTATATCTTTTTCTCTAGCAGCTGCATTTGCTTCAATATAACTTGTAATTACCTTTGTAAGCCCCATTCTAAAGCCTGCTTCGTGAGTTCCACCATCTGCAGTTTTAATGTTATTTACGAATGAAAATAAAGTCTCACTATAAGTATCATTATACATTAGTGCAATATCTACAACTACATCTTCTGCTTCATCATTAAATGCAATTACATTTGTAACAGCTTCTTTTTTATTTAAATCAGTTACAAATTGAGAAATACCACCATCATAATGATAAGTTTCGCTTTTACCATTTCTTTGGTCTTTAAAATTAATAGTAATTTGTGGATTTAAATATGCTAATTCACGAAATCTCTTAGCTAAAGTATCATAATCAAACTCAACTACTTCAAATATCTCAGGGTCAGGGAAAAACTCTATGCTAGTTCCTGTGCGATTAGTTGTTTTAATTATTTCTAGCTCACTTGTTGGAATACCTTTAGAAAATTCTTGTCTATGAGTATTTCCATCTCTTTTAACGGTTGCAATTAATTTAGATGAAAGTGCATTTACAACCGATACACCAACGCCGTGCAAACCACCACTAACCTTATAAGTATCTTTATCAAATTTTCCACCAGCGTGAAGAACGGTTAAAACAACAGTTAGAGTTGATATATTTTCAGTTGGGTGAATTCCAACAGGAATTCCACGACCATTATCAGTAACTATACAAGAACCTTCTTTGGTAATTTCAATATCAATAGTATTACAAAAGCCAGCCATAGCTTCATCAATAGAGTTATCAACTACTTCATAAACCATATGATGAAGACCATTAAAGTTAGTATCGCCAATATACATTCCAGGGCGTTTTCTAACTGCTTCTAGTCCTTTTAATACTTTAATTTTACTTTCTGCATAATTTTCTTGCATTATTTATCCTTAGTTTTTATTTGCTGATATTAGTGATAAGAAATTTTTACTTTCTAACACAACAGGAGCTGCTGATGAATAGAATTTAAATGTGAAATATTCATTTTCATTTAAATGTAAAAAATCCATCATATGTTTGTTCGTAAGATTTATTTCAAATTTATCTTCTATAGTAATATTTGTTTCTAGCTCACTTG
Source organism: Campylobacter sp. RM12654 (assembly GCF_020137585.1). NCBI lineage: Bacteria > Pseudomonadati > Campylobacterota > Epsilonproteobacteria > Campylobacterales > Campylobacteraceae > Campylobacter > Campylobacter sp. RM12654. Next base: position 32,200 of record NZ_JACGAR010000009.1, on the reverse strand, counting down.
TAGCATTTGTTTCGTTAAAATCATCACTTAAAGCATTATTTTTAAATGTGATTTTACCGGTTTCAAATTCTATTTGACATTTTGTGCAAACTGCACTTAGTTTTTTTATTTCATTTAAAAAGTCTTCGTTTTTAATGATAATTTCATTTGTAGGTAATTTATGTGGCATTACTTCAACATATCTTAAAAAATCAATAGTTGCTAATTTTGTAAAGAATTTAAAATTATCATTTTCAATGATTAAATAATTATTTGTTTTATAAACCCTTACTTCTTCATTTAATAATTTTTGTAGTTCTTGAGCTGATTTTTTTGTAATTATTAATCTTTGTTCGTATTCATTTTGAGCTATGAATGAATATTTGTGAATTCTTTTAGAATCGCTTCCTACAAAAACAATGCTATCTTTTAAAATATCTATATAACAGCAATTAAATTGAAAAGAAATACCATTATTATCAACAGCAGGTAAAATCATTTTAAAGCCGATATTTAGTTCTTTTGCACTTATTAAAATAGGTGTTTTGCTATTTTCATCTTCTAAGAAAGAAAAATTATTTTCACTATTTATTGGCAATGAAAAATTAGTTTTATTTTGAGTAATTTTGATAGATTTTTCTAATTTTTTGATTTTAATATCACTATTATCAAGGCTTTTTAAAATATCAATTAATTTTTTAGCATTGATAAAAATTTGCCCTTCATTTATGATATTACATTCTTGAATTTTATATTCAATTCCTATTTCACTATCACTTGCTCTTAAAATTAATTCATTGTTATAAGCTAATAATAAAATATTAGAATTTAAACTTGTATTATCTTTTTTTTCAACATAATTACTAACTATTAAAGCTATATTTTCTAATCTCTTTTTGTCTATTTGTATTTCCATATTCTTCCTTTTTCGCTTTATTATATTTAATAATCTTTATTTTTTGAGTTTATTATTTTATTTTTTAAATGTTCTACTAAGCTTCTAAAATCATCATCAAGACATATCATTTCATTTATTTTTTTAATATGTTTTGAAATAGCACTATGGTCTTTCATTTGAAAATGAGTTGCTATTTGACTTACTGAATTTGAAATTAATTCTTTAGTTAAAAATATAACTATTCTTTTAGCTTTTACTATTTCTTGTTTTTTAGAACTTGATTTTATTTCGCTTGTTTTTACATTTAATTCTGAACTTACTATATCAAAAATATCTTCAATTTCAATATTTGATTGATTTTCTTTAATGTATTCTTTTATTTGATTTTTTAAATCATCTAAGGTTATTTTTTGTTTTCTTATACTTTGAAAAGCGTAAATATAATTTATAATTCCTTCTAAATCCCTTACATTTTCACCTATATAATTAGCAATAGTATTAATCATTTCATCATTTAATTCTATATCATATACAAGGCTTTTTTTCTTAATAATTGCTTTTTTGGTTTCTATATCGGGTACACTAATATTTGCAAGAACTCCTTTATTAAATCTTGATTTTAATCTATCTTCAATTCCATTTAGATTTTTTGGTGCTACATCAGAAGTTATTATAATTTGTCCTTTTCTTTCAATAATATCATTGAAAATATGAAAAAATTCTTCTTGCATTTTATCAGTAGTGCCTAAGAACTGAATATCATCAATTAATAATAAATCACAATCTTTATATTCACTATTAAAACTATCAAATTTATTTGTTAATATAGCATTATAATAATCTTTTTTAAATCCTTTTGAAGTTTTATAAATTACTTTTTTTCCAAGTTCTAAACATTCATGTCCACTAGCGTGCAATAAATGCGTTTTACCTAAACCTGTATTTGAATATATAAAAATTGGATTAAAGTCTTTTCCAAATTTATTTTCATCTGTTATTGTTTTACAAATTCTATAAGCAAACTCATTACTTTGTCCTACTATGAAATTATCAAAAGTAAGACTTTGATTTAATATTGAAATTTGTTTTTTAGTTACTATTGGTTGAGTTTCTTGTGGTTTGTTTATTTTTTCATTATTTACTTGAATTGTAATTTTATATTTTTTACTATTTGTTTTTTCTGCTATTTTTTCTAATATGTTTTGGTATTTTGTTTGAATATGTTTAGCTATGAATTGATTAGGTGCATTTAGAATTATTTCATTATTTTTGCTTTCATTAATTTGTAAAATTTCAAAATAATTTTTATATTGATTTTCTCCAATTAATACTTTTAATTCTTCTAGAATTTTATTTAACATTTATTCCTCTTTTTTGTTATTACCTTTGATGATGTGAAAATCTAGTAATATTTGTTTAAAAATATTTAAAACACCTATATATCAATGCATTTAATAGTGAAAAAATATACCAAAAATATACAAACAATTTACAATATTTCATCATAAATTTCACAAGCTCTTTAAAAAAATTCTTTAATTTAGTGAAATTTTTTTATGAATTTTTATTGTAATTTTTAAAATTCTTATAAATTTTCGTGAAATTCTATAAAAATCAGTTTATGTGAAATTCTATTTCATTAAGAAATTTATCGTAATAATAAGTATTTCATAAAAAAATAATTTTAAATTTCACAAGGATTTCACATATGAAAATTTTAGGATTTGACCCAGGAACTAGATTTTGTGGATATTGCCTTTTAGAAAAAAATGGTAGCACAAATACTCTTTTAGAAGCAGGTTTAATAAGATTTAAGAGTAAAGAATTAATAGATAATATTTTAGAATTAAACGAAGCTTTAGAAATGATTTTTAAAAAAGTCCCAAATGCTAGTGTTGCGGTTGAAAATATATTTTTTGCTTATAATCCGCAAAGTGTTTTAAAACTCGCACAATTTCGTGGAGCAATGCTACTTAAAATCTTACAAACTTATGGAAATTTTAGTGAATATACAGCTTTACAAGTTAAAAAAACAATCACAGGCAAAGCAAAAGCAGAGAAAGAACAAGTAGCTTTTATGGTTAAAAAGCTTTTAAAAATCAATAAAGAAATAAAACCACTTGATATAACCGACGCAATGGCGGTTGCATTAACTCATAGTTTTTATATAAAAAATACTTAAAATATTAACTTAAAGATATATTAGAATCTGTCAAAACAGATTCTAAAATTTATTTTAAACTAGCTAAAATTTGCATAGCTTCTACATTATCTCCTTGTTTTACAAGTATTTTATCTATTGTTCCATCACTCGTTGCTTCAATTGGAACTTCCATTTTCATAGCTTCAAGAATAAATAATTCTTGCCCTGCTTTTACTTTATCTCCTGCTTTTACAAGCACTTTAAACACATTTCCTGACATTGAGGCTAAAATGCTTTTATCATTAGCTATTGATTGTGAAATTTCTTGTTTTTCAATAATTTTTGAAGTATTTTCTTTTTCTTTTACTTTTACTTCATAGCTATTGCCATTTACTAAAATTTTATCTTTTTCAATTTCTACATCATAGGTTTTATCATTGACTTGCACTGAATAAAGATTGTTAGAATTTGATTTAGTATTTTGAGAAATTTTTCTAACATTGACTTTTGCTTCACCTTTTAAAAATGCTAATCCTTTTTCTTTACAAGCTGCAACTATGAATAGATTTTCATCAGTTACTAAAATACCTTCTTTTTTAAGTATTTTTTCAATATATTTAAGTGATTTGGTTTCATCAAGGTCGGCTAAATCTATTGCTTTTTCTTTTGTTGGTTTTAGATTTAATTGCTCACTTGCAAGTTTTACTATTTTTGGATCTGGTGCTACAGGAGTTTTTCCAAAATAGCCTAAAACCATTTTGCCATAGCCTTCTGCAATTTTTTTCCATTCGCCAAACATTACATTATTAAATGCTTGTTGGAAATAAAATTGACTAACAGGAGTTACGCTAGTTCCAAAGCCACCTTTTTTTACCACTTCGCTCATCGCTTTTATAGTATCAGGGAATTTATCTAATACATTATTATCTCTCATCATTTGAGTATTCGCTGTTAATGCTCCACCTGGCATAGGTGAAATCGGTATTAATGGACTAACTTGTATAGCTTCAGGTGGCATAAAATAATCTTTCATACAATCTTTAAATACTTCTTCATATTTTAAGATTTTTTCAACTTCAAGCCCACCTAAATCATAATTTTTACCTTTTACAGCGTGTAACATTGTAAGAATATCAGGCTGACTTGTTCCACCACTAACAGGAGCTGCTGCAAGGTCAATTCCATCAACACCAGCTTCAAGTGCTGCTAAATAACAAGCTACACTAACACCTGCACTTTCGTGAGTATGAAGTCTAATGTGAGTATTTGCAGGTAAAATTTTTCTAGCCATTTTTATTGTTTCATATACTTTTTGTGGATTACTTGTCCCTGATGCGTCTTTAAAACAAATGCTATAAAATGGGATATTAGCTTTTAAAATTTCTTTTAAGGTTTTTTCATAAAACTTAGTATCGTGAGCGCCTTTGCAACCTATTGGTAAATCCATCATAGTTATTACAATTTCGTGTTTTAAACCATAATGCACTATTCTTTCGCCACTATATTTTAAATTCTCAACATCATTTAAAGCGTCAAAATTTCTAATCGTAGTAGTTCCGTGTTTTGCGAATAATTTTGCGTGTAAATCTATTATTTCACGACTACCAGTATCAAGTGTAACGGTATTTACTCCACGAGCAAGGGTTTGAAGATTAATACCATCTCCTACAATTTCACGGAATTTATCCATCATAGTAAATGCATCTTCGTTTGTATAAAAATAAAGGCTTTGAAATCTTGCCCCTCCACCAAATTCAAAATGCCTTATCCCAGCTTCTTTTGCAGCTTGTAATGCTGGGAAAAAATCATTCATTAAAACTCTAGCTCCATAAACTGATTGAAAGCCATCACGAAAACTTGTATCCATAATATCTATATATTTTTTAGCCATTTTTCTCTCCTTTAATTTAATTTATCTTTTAATGCCACACAAATTGAAGCGATTATTTCATCTTTATCTTTTTTATTTTTATCATCAATATTGCTTAGAATTTTTTCTAAATTTGTTTTTATATAACTCGTATCAAAAATACCTTTTCTAAATTCTTTACTTTTTGCAATAGTTTTTAAAAATGAAATTGTTGTTTTTACGCCTTCTATTGTAAATTCTTCTAAAGCTCTTTCTAATTTATTTACCGCTAAATCATAACTAGACGCTTTTACAACTAATTTTGCGACTAAAGAATCATAAAATGGCGGGATTTTATAACCTTTATAAAGATGGCTATCAACCCTAACTGAAGGTCCTAAAGCAGGATAATATTCTGTAACCATTCCTGGTGTTGGTATGAAATTCTTATTAGCATCTTCTGCAGTAATTCTAGCTTCAATAGCAAAACCATTTGATTTAATATCACTTTGTTCTAATTCTTGAATTTGTCCTGCTGCATATCTTAATTGTCTTACTATTAAATCAACCCCTGTTATCTCTTCTGTAACGCCGTGTTCAACTTGTATTCTAGTATTCATCTCCATAAAATAAAATCTATTGTAATCATCTAACAAAAATTCAACCGTTCCTGCATTAGTATATCCAGCCGCTTTTGCAGCTGCTACTGCAGTAGCTCCCATACTTTTTCTTAAATGTTCGCTTATTGATGGACAAGGTGCGATTTCTATTATTTTTTGATGGCGTCTTTGAATAGAACAATCTCTTTCACATAAATGAATTATATTGCCATAATTATCGCCTAATATTTGAAATTCTATGTGGCGTGGATTTTCTATGAGTTTTTCCATAAAGACATCATCATTATTAAAATATGCTTTAGCTTCTCTTTTGCAAGTATTAAATGCAGGTATTAATTCATCTTCATTCCAGACTTCTTTAATCCCACGACCACCGCCACCTCCACTAGCTTTTAATATTACAGGATAGCCAATTTTTTTGGCAAATTCTTTTATTTCTTCTTCTTTGCATTCATTTAATACTTTTGTTCCTGGAACTACTGGAATACCGTTTTGTTGCATTAATTCTCTTGCTATATTTTTATTTCCCATATTTTTAATAACTTGAGATTTTGGTCCAACGAAAATTAATCCTGCATCTTCTACCATTTTTGCGAATTCATAATTTTCACTTAAAAATCCATATCCAGGATGGATTGCATCAGCACCACATTCTTTTGCAGTTTGAATTATTATTTTTGCGTCTAAATAGCCCTTAATGGCATCTTCACCTATACATTTTGCTTCACTTGCGATTTTTACATGCAGACAATTTTCATCAGGCTTTGTATAGATAGCTACACTTTGAATATGCAAATCCCTACAAGCTCTTATGATACGAACAGCAATTTCTCCCCTATTTGCTATTAAAACCTTACTAATCACCTTTAAACTCCTAATTTTAAATAGTGATTTTATTTTAATATTTTAGATTGAAAAAGATGAGTTTGCTTTTGTTTTAACCATTTATTTGTTACTAAAAGTAACAAAATTAAATATTCAATTTTTTAGTTTATGGAATTTGATTTTAATATTTTTACTTGGTTTATATTGAAAAATCAATATAAACCAAAATAAGCAAATTATAATTTATTTTAAATTCTCTTGGCTTTTTAAATATACACTAGCACAATCTTTGCTAAGTTCTCTTATTTTTAGCATAAAATCTTGTCTTTGAGTAACGCTAATTGCACCCCTAGCATCAAGGGTATTAAATAAATGCGCGCACATTAGACAATAATCATACGCAGGTAGTGAGTAACCACTATCAAGCACACTTCTTGCTTCATTATATGAAATATCAAACATTTCTTTAAGTCTTGAAGCATTTGCTAATTCAAAATTAAACTTAGAGTATTCAAACTCACCTTGCTTATGAACATCAGCATAAGTTAGCCCACCGCCCCAATTAATATCATAAACATTATCAATATCTTGAATATACATTGCCAAGCGTTCAAGTCCGTAAGTAATCTCTGCACTAATTAAATCACAAGAAAATCCACCAACTTGTTGAAAATAAGTAAATTGAGTAACTTCCATTCCATCAAGCCATACTTCCCAGCCAAGCCCCCAAGCTCCTAAAGATGGGCTTTCCCAGTTATCTTCTATAAATCTTACATCGTGTTTATTTAAATCAATTCCTAAAACTTTTAAGCTATTTAAATATAAATCTTGAATATTTGCTGGACTTGGTTTCATTAATACTTGAAATTGATAATAAGCACCTAAACGATTTGGATTTTCTCCGTATCTTCCATCAGTTGGACGGCGAGATGGAGCAACATAACAAACATTATGTGGTTTTGTTCCAAGTGATTTTAAGAATGTTTGTGGATGAAAAGTCCCTGCACCTGCAGGAAAATCATAAGGCTGAATTAAAGCACAACCTTGCTCACACCAATACTTTTGTAAGTTTAAAATAATTTCTGAAAATGTCATTTAAAAGCCTTTAAAATAAATTTTATTTATCATACAAAATTAATATAAATTTATGTTATTTTGCATATAATTAGCGATTTTTTAAGGAGATTATATGAAAAAATTAATTTTAATTACAAGTTCTTTATTTGTTTTTAGTGCTTGTGTTAGTCAAGAAAATGAAGTTGTAAAAAGCAATTTAATGAATCTTGCTTTACAAACTGCTTTAAATCCTAGCTTAAAAGACGAACAAACTAACTGCATTACTAACAAAAATGCAAGCTCTTGTTTAAATATTGCAAATGTTTTATTACAAGGCACTTCAACTTCTCAAAACATTCAAGCAGCAGGTTATTACTATCAATTAGCTTGTTCTTTTGGCTTAGCAATTGGGTGCGATAAAGCTAACGAATTAAAAAAATAACCTTTTAAGAATTTAAAACAAGTTAGTTTTAAATTCTTTTAAATATATTCTTTCAATTAAATAAAAAATCAAAATATCAAATTAATAAAATAATTATAATTTTTTAAGAAAATATATTAAAGAATAAAAATTATTATTAATTGTGTAAAATTGTAACAATGATTTTTATTTTTATTATATTTTATTCTTATATTAATCTTAATGATTTTCTTTTCTTATAGTATTTAAGCAAGGAGGATTTATGATTGAACAAATTAACTTAATCATTTTATTTTTTTTATTATTGTCAATAGTTTTAGGCTATTTATTTAAAGCAAATATTGGTATTTTTGCAATTGTATTATGCTTTATTGCTGCTTATATTTATGGCTTAAAACCTAGTGAAATTGTAAAATTATGGGGGCTTGATTTATTTTTTATCTTAGTTTCTATTACATATTTTTATGGCTTTGTCATAAATAATGGAACTTTAAATAATCTAGCTTCAAAAGCAGTTTATGGGGTAAGAAACTATCCTTGGAGTATTCCTATTGTTTTGTATATTGTTGTTGTAATTTTTGTCGGTATTGGACCAGGACATTATGCTGGATTTGCCTTTATGAGCCCATTAGTTTTATACATAGCTAATAAGATTAAAATGAATAAAATTTTAGCTGCTATTATAATTTATTCAGGTTCTTGTGCTGGGGGATTTAATCCTTTTACTTTAGGTGGTAGGGTTACTTATAATCTAATTGAGAATTTAGGTTTTACACCTGAACAATCAGCAATTATGCAATTAAATCTTGGAAAAAATATGTTTATAGCACATACTTTAATTTTTATTTTAGGATATGTGTTATTAAAGGGGTATAAGGTTGTATATTCATCAAATATTGATAAACCTGAAAAACTAAATTCTATACAAATTAAAACGATTTTAATAGTTACATTTGTATTTTCTTTGGTTATGGTTCCATCAATTTATTTATCTTTTCAACCTGAAAATTTATTGATGAGTAAAATGACTATATTTTTTAATCCTACTTTTGTTTCATTCTTAGGAATTATTTTAGCTATTGTATTTAAGATAGGAGATGAAACACAAGCTTTTAAAAATATACCTTGGAATTTAATTTTTATGATTGGTGCATTAACTATGCTAATAGCACTTGGAAAATCTACTGGTGCTATGCAAATAATAAGCAATTTTTTAAGCGCTCAAGGTGGCAATGATAGTAGCTGGATATATTATTTATTAGGCGTTTTATCTTCTTCAATGAGTGCATTTGCATCTAGTATGGGCGTTGTAATGCCGACATTTTTTCCTATTGTTCCAAGTCTTAGCGTATTAGAGCCATCTTTGGCATTTTCTATTATCGCAACATTTGCAACATTTACGGGGTATTCAAGTTTTTCATCAGGTGGAGCATTGGTTTTAGCAGGGACACAAGATGAGCAAGAAAGAAAATATTTATTTATTAGGTTATTAATATTACCTATTTTGCTTGTGTTATTTGGGTTTTTGTTATTGTTTTTAGGTGTTATTAATTAATTTATGAAAGGGAAAATTATGGAATTTAAAAATTATATAGGCAAACAAGAAATTATAAAAGAAGAAATAAGTCTTACTCAAGTTGAAAAAATAGTCGCAACACTTGATTATAAAGATTTAAAATTAGGTGATGAATTACCTTATTTATGGCAATGGTGCTTTTTTAATAAGGCTTTAAATAAAGATAAATTAGGCAAAGACGGACACCCTAAATTAGGCGGAAGCGATGATAGTTTTTTACCTAGTTTTGGAAATGTTAATCGTATGTGGGCTGGTGGTAGATTTACTTTTAATTCAGCGTTGATTATAGGCAAAATCGCTACTAAAATTACTACTATAAAAGATATTCAAGAAAAAATTGGAAATACAGGAAAATTAATTTTTGTTACTTTAGAGCATAAATATTATCAAGATGAAGATTTAAAAATTATTGAAGAACAAGATATAGTTTATAAAGAGCCAACTCCACCAAAATTAACTAGCAATAAACCTGTAAGCGAAGCTGATTTTTCTGAAAGTTTTTGCCCTGATTCTACTTTATTATTTAGATATTCAGCACTTACTTTTAATGGGCATAAAATTCATTATGATTATCCTTACGCTACTATGGTTGAAGGATATAGCGGCTTAGTAATTCACGGACCTTTATTAGCTACTAAGATGATTAGTTGTTTTGCAAAAAATCATAAAGATAAAAAAATCACAAAATATAGTTATAGAGGATTACACGCAGTTTGCACTCCTAGTAGTTTTTGCGTCGAGTCAAAAATAATTAGTGAAAACGAAGCAAATGTGTGGATAAATAAAGACGGCTTTATAGCTCATCAAGGCATTATAAATTATAAATAAAGGAGAAAAAATGTTGCCATTAGAAGGAAAATTAGTATTAAGTATAGAACAAGCAATAGCAGCACCATTTTGCACTAGACAATTAGCTGATTTAGGTGCTAGAGTTATTAAGATAGAACGCCCTGATGTAGGGGATTTGGCAAGAGGATATGATACTAGAGTAGATGGACTTGCAAGTCATTTTGTATGGACTAATAGAAGTAAGGAGAGTTTAGCTATTGATTTAAAAACTGAAGAAGGTATGAAAATAATAAAATCAATTTTACCTAAGGTGGATATTTTCGTTCAAAATCTAGCATTTGGGGCTGCAAAAAGATTAGGATTAGATTATGAAAATTTAATTAAATATAATCCAAAAATGATTGTTTGTGATATTTCTGGCTATGGAGAAGGTGGAGAATACGAACATAAAAAAGCTTATGATTTATTAATTCAATCAGAAAGTGGCTTAGTATCTATAACAGGAACTGGCGATGAGTGTGTAAAAGTGCCAATTAGTATAGCTGATATATCTGCTGGAATGTATGCTTATAGTGGGATTTTACAAGCTCTTTTATATCTTGAAAAAACAAATAAAGGCTCAAGAATAGAAATATCAATGTTAGAATGTATGGCTGAATGGATGGGGTATCCAATATATTATACTTATAAGGGTGCTAATCCGCCTATTAAAAAAGGTGCTTTTCACGCTAGTATTACTCCTTATGGTCCTTATAAGGCTGGTGATGGTAATGTTGTTATGTTTGGTCTTCAAAATGAAAGAGAATGGAGTAATTTTTGTAAGATTGTATTAGAAGATGAAAGCTTAATTAATGATGAAGAATTTAAAAATAACACATTAAGAACAAAAAACGCACAAAAGATTAAAGAAATAATAGAAAATAAATTTAAAAATCTAACGGCAAAAGATGTTGTGGATAGATTAGAAAAAGCAAAAATTGCAAATGGTAATGTAAATGAATTAAAAGATGTGTGGAATCACTCTCAATTAAAAAGTAGAAATAGATGGAGAGAAGTTGATACTGAAGTAGGTAAAATCCCAGCATTATTGCCACCGGCTACAAATAATAATTATGAGCCTAGAATGGATAAAATCCCAGCGTTAGGAGAACATACTCATAAAATCTTAAAAGAATTTGGATTTAAAGATGAGATTTCTCAACTACAATCAAAAAACATAATAAAGGTAAGAGATGAAAACTAAGAGTTTTTTGTTTGTTCCATCAATTAAAAATGATAGATTTAATAAGGCTTTAAATAGCGGAGCTGATTATATTATTATTGATTTAGAAGATTCAATTAGCCCTAATCAAAAAGATAAAGGCAGGGCTAACATTTTAGAATTTGCAAATAATACAGATGCTAATTTTTTTATAAGAATTAATGATACTAAGAGTGAATATTTTAATGATGATATGAAATTATTAGATGAATTAAATAAAATGAAAAAATTATATGCAATTGTATTGCCTAAGAGTGAGAGCTCAAAAGAATTTGAATTATTTAAAGATTTTAAAGATTTAATAATAATTCCAATTATTGAAAGTGCTTTGGGCGTTGATAATTTAGATGATATTGCAAGTTCAAAATTAATTAAATTATTAAGTTTTGGTGCTTTAGATATTTCTTTAGAATTAGGATTAAAAGAAGGCAGTGGAAGAGAAAATTTATTAAATCACATAAGAAATCAAATAGTGATAAAAAGTGCAAAATATAAATTATTACCACCAATTAATGGAGTATATCCTGATATTAAAGATGAAATTGGTTTAAAATCTGAATTAGAATTTGTATCTTCTATGGGTTTTGGCGGGTCTTTAAGCATTCATCCAAATCAAATTCCAATAATTAATCAAGTATTTAGTCCTACTAAAGAACAAATTCTATGGGCTAAAGAAATAGTAGAATTGGCAAAAAATACTGATGATATTGTATTTAATTATAAAGGCAATATGATAGATTTGCCAGTAATTAAGAAAGCTCAAAATATACTAGCAAATATCTAATATCTCTCTTAGGAGAGATATTAAAATAAGTGTGGGATTATTCCTGCAATATATCCAAAAATCAAGCAAATAATACTAATTGCCCAAATATAAAAGAATGAGCGTTTAATATGGTCTTTTATAGATACATCAGCAAGACCACATCCAAGCAATGTAGCAGGAACAACAGGGCTTATAAATGTAGCACAATTTCTAGCTAAAACCATAATAATAGCAAGGTTCATTGGGTCAATTCCAAAAGCATTTGTAACGCTTAAAACCACAGGCATAACGCCATAAAAATAAGAATCTGTGCAAAAGATTAATGCCATAGGAACAGCAAGTAAGCCTACTACTAAAGGAATTAAATTACCATATTCATTAGGCACAAGAGTTAGAATTGAAGCTCCCATTTTATTCATAATTCCACTTTTATCAAATACACCAATTAAAATTCCTGCACCAATTAAAGTAATATACATCATTATTGCTCCACTACTTGCTTTATCTAAAACTTTTTTAGCTATTTTTAAATTAGGATAATTTAGTGGCAACGCAATTGCAAAACCTATCATAAAGCAAACATAAGAAGGTAATACATTAATTACTAAAGCAGCAATAACAGCTATTAGTAAAAATACATTTACTAAGAAAAATTTATCGTTTTGAAATTCGCTTTTTTCAATTTCAAGTTTAATTCCTTCAAGATTACCACCAGCACCACGCCTTTTTTCTTGATAACCGATAAAAATAGCTAAAGCTAGTGCTAAAACAAGACCTAAAACTTGCATAGGGATTAATTGATGCCATAAATCATTAGCGTCAGCTTTAATAACCGTTGCAGCTCTTAGAGTTGGACCTCCCCAAGGAAGAACATTCATAACACCCATTGCACTAGCACAAATTAATAAAAGTGATGATTTTCTCATTCCAAGTCTTTCATAAATTGGAAGCATAGCTGGAATAACTATTAAAAATGTAGCTGCTCCACTACCATCAAGATGAACAAACATTGCCATAAGTGAAGTAAGAATTGTGATTACAAATACATTTGGTGTAACTTTGCTAAGTAAGAAATTAATAATTTTATTAAAAAATCCACTAGCACTAAGCACACTAAAAAAAAGAATAGAAAATACAAATAAAGCCGCTGTATCGCTAACGGTGTTTACACCATCTTTTATAAAACCTTTCATTGCTTTAAAGTTTAAAACATCTCCTTTAACTCCTAAAGCTTTTCCGACTTCTAACCCACAATAATCCATTATCATAAGCATCGCAGCAACTACAAAGCTAACTAAAATAAATGCTATCGCAGGAGTGGTTTTATCTTTTAAGAGTAGCCATACAATAAATCCAAGCCCAATAAAGCCTGTAAGTGATAAAAATAAATCCATTTTTAACCTCCATAAAAAAATGTTAGATTTTAACAAAGTTACAATTTGAAATAATTGAAAATGGATAATTTTTTTAAAAAGTGTTAAGTTTCGTAACAAATTTTAGAATTTAAGAAAAAATTAAAAAATAATAATTCAAATTCTAAAAAGAATTTGAATTAATAATTAATCTTGTTTGTTAGGTAAGATTAGATTTAGAGTAATTGCAAGTAAGGCACTAAGTCCAACTCCTGAAAACGAAACGCTTCCAAAACTAGCACTAAGACCGCCAACACCTACAATCAAAGTAGAACTAATAATTACTAGGTTTTTATTGTTAGTTAAATCTATTTTAGCATCAACTAAGGTTTTAATCCCAAGACTAGCAATTGTTCCAAATAAAAGTATCATAACTCCACCCATTACAGGCAATGGAATTGATTGTAAAATAGCATTAAATTTACCCACAAATGCAAGTAATATTGCAAATATTGCAGCCCAAGTCATAATTTTTACTTGTGCGTTTTTTGTAATCATTATTGCACCTGTAACTTCTGAATAGGTTGTAACTGGAGGACCACCTATTAAACCTGCAACACAAACTCCAACACCATCTCCACTTAAAGTTCTATGAAGACCTGGGTCTTTTGTGTAATCTTTTTTAGTTACTGCACCTATTGCCATAACTGCACCAATATGCTCAATTACAGGAGCAATTGCAACAGGTATCATAAAAATTGCTGCACTAAAATTAATGCTAGGTGTTTCAAAATGTGGGATTGCAAACCAAGGTGCAGCTTTAATTGCACTAGTATCAACATAGCCTAAAATAAAGGCTAAAATATATCCACAAATAGCACCTATTAAAATAGGAACTAATTTAAACATTTTTGAGCCAAAAATAGCAATTACAATAGTAACTAAGAATGAAAAAGTAGAAAGCATTAAAGCTATATCTTTATCAATTACTTGAGTTGAACCACTCATACCCATAGCCATTCCAGCCGCACTTACAGCAACGCTAAGACCTATTACGATAATTACAGGGCCAATTACAACTGCGGGAAAAAGTTTGCTAATAAAACTCTCGCCTTTTGTTTTGATAATTGCAGCAAAGATAAAATAAACAAATCCTGTGCAAAATAAGGCAAACATAGTTGAATTAATTCCCCATTCTTTCATAGAATAAATTATAGGGGTTATGAATGCAAATGATGAGCCAAGATAGATAGGAACTTTAAATTTCGTAATAATTTGAAAAATAATCGTTCCGCACCCAGCACCTAAAAGAGCCATTGCAGGATTTAGTCCGGTAAGTAAAGGAACTAATACCATTGCACCAAAGGCTACGAATAAAATCTGAAGTCCAGATATCGCGTCTTTAATCATAAAAAAATCCTTTTTTATTTTGAGTTATTATCTCACAGGGGTAAGGTAAAAAAGGATTTTTTTCATTAAATTAAATAAACATAAAGGAGGATTGGTGACCCATACGAGACTCGAACTCGTGTTACCGCCGTGAAAGGGCGATGTCCTAACCGCTAGACGAATGGGCCTTTCAAGAAGTTTTTTCTTGTGATGTAAAAGCCGTTATTATATGTGAAAATTCTTAAAGTTTTCTTAAATTATAAAAATTTTTTCAATTTTTTTAAAATTTTTGTAAAAAATTGTAATTTTGATGAAAATTTTCAATTTAAAAACGATAATTTTAATCTTTTATGTTTAATATTTACATTTTTTTATAAGGAGAATATATGAAAGAATTAAAAGAAGCAAGGCTTAGATTAGTTGCTATGCCAAAAGATACAAATCCTGCAGGCAATATTTTTGGTGGTTGGATAATGAGTCAAATAGATTTAGCTGGTGCAGTTGCAGCTAAAGAAATAGCAAATGGTAGAGTAGTTACTATCGCAGTTGAACAAATGACCTTTAAAAAACCTGTTTATGTTGGAGATATTGTGAGCTTTTATGCTGATATTGTAAAAGTTGGAAGCACATCAATACAAGTTCAAGTAGAAGTTATCGCTGAACGCTGCACTCCTAAATTATATGGAGTTTGTGTGCCTGTTACAAGTGCACTTTTAACTTATGTAAATGTTGATGAAAACGGAGAAAAAATCAAAATTGATGAAAATTTAAAACGCTACAAGGGATTTTAATAATCCCTTTTATTCAACCTACTTTTTAAACTTACTTGTTAGAATTAAAAAAACTTTTAAGGATAATTATGAAATATGTTTTATTTGATACAGAAACTACAGGAAATACAGAATTAGATAGGATTATTCAAGTAGGCGCTTTGGTAATTGATAGTGAAAAATATGAATTTAATGAAATAGAATATGCTGAAAATATTTTTGACAATATACAAGAAAGAAAAGTTTTAGTATTTGATGAATTATGTAGTAGTGAAGTAAATATTTCTTTTGAAGCTATGGAAGTTCATAACATAACCCCTGAAATGCTTGTTAATAAGCCAAAATTTAGTGAAACGAAATTTTCAAAAATGTTAAATGAACTTAATTCAAACGAAAATTACTTAATAGCTCATAATATTAAGTTTGATTTAGGAATGTTAGAAAAAGAAGGCTTTCAAAATAATTTTAAATTAATTGATACTTATAAGTGCGCTAAGGCTATTTTTCCTGACTTTAATCATCACAGATTGCAATATTTAAGATATTTTTTAGGGCTTTATAAAATTGAGCAAGAAGAAGCACAAAAATTAGGAATAATTATAAAAGCTCATGATGCGATAGGTGATGTTTTGGTTATGAAATTATTATTAGATGAATTATTAAAACATAAAAATTATGAAGAATTGCATGAAATTACAAAAGCCCCATTAATTAGCACTAAATTTAGCTTTGGAAAATACAAGGGCAAAAGTTTTGATGAGGTTAGAGCTGTTGATAATGGATATTTGTTGTGGGCTATGAATAATTTAGATGATGAAGATTTAAAATATTCTATCAAGAAATTTTTAGGATTAATTTGAGAATTTAAATCTCAAATTATCATTTTTTCTATGTTATATTTTCTATATAATTAATGTTATTATCGTTTATTGCTATTAAATCTATACAATAATTTAAATTATTATAATCTTCATAATGTTGATTAAAAATATAAATAGATTTTATAATTCTTTCTAATTTTTTTGGTGTTAAATAATATTCGCTTTCATAATTTTTGCTTGATTTTACTTCAATAAAATGCAAGGTTTTATCCTTTAAAGCGATTATGTCAATTTCTCCAAATTTGGTTTTATAATTTGTTTTAATTATTTTGAAATTATTTTTTTCTAAGTATTTTTTAGCTTTTTGTTCGTTTTCATAGCCAAAAATATATGACTTTAGTCCTTTTATACTCTTATTTAATAAGTTCTCTTGCTTCATTTATTAAATCTTCGTTAGGATAAATTCCGCAAAAATACTCAAAAGCAAGGGCTGCTTGAAAAATAAGCATATCAAGTCCATCTTGAGTAATAATATTTGGATTTTTTAACTTACAAAAATCTAAAAATATATCGTGATTATATGCTAAATCATAAGCAATTTTTGTATTTTTTGCTAGTTTTTCTAAAAGATTTTCTTCTAAAGGTAGTAGATTTTTTAAACTTGCGCTTGTTGAGTTTATAATTAAATCAAATTCAAATTCATCTAATGTCGTATGAACTTCGCATAAAAAATCATCTTTTTTACTTCTATTAATTACTTTGGTTTTTATATTATTTTTTGCTAAAGAATAATAAACAGCTCTAGCAGCCCCACCTGCCCCTATTATTAAGGCATTGTTTATTTTGTAATTTTTTATAGGTTCATAAAACCCAAATATATCAGTATTATAAGCTTTTAAAGTTCCATTATCATTTATTATAGTATTTGCTGCTTTTGTGTTTATAACGCCTTCATCTTTATAATTTGCTAGTATTGCAACTTCTTCTTTATAAGGCAAAGTTACATTAACACCTTTATATTTTAAAATTGTGTTTTTTAAATCATTTGGATTTTCTACTAAAATTTTCTCATAATTAGCATTTATATTTAATCTTTCATACCATAGATTATGAATTATAGGAGATTTTGAGTGAGCGATAGGATTTCCTATCACTCCGTAAATATTATTTTGCATGATAATAAAATGCGTCTTTTTTCACATTATCTCTTACAAATTTTAAGGCATTTGCTTTATCAGAATTTGAATAAGGTCCTACAATTACTCTACTCATACCTTTATTATCAGTAACTACTTTATATTGTAATCCTAGCGTATCTAGTTTTTTAATTTCGTGTGATTTTAGGTCAATATTTTTACCTGCATATACTTGAATATAGCTTCCATTATCACTTGTAGTAGGTGCTTTATTTGCTGGTTTTTCTTGTTGAGCAACTGGTTTTTTAATATTTAATGTATCAAATACTGAGTTTTCTTGTTTTGTTGTTTGAGTAGCTTGTTTTTTCTCTTCTACAACCACAGGCTTTTTCTCTTCAACTACAGCAGGTTTTACTTCTTCTTTAGGAGTTTCAAGTGCTGGTGTAGGTTGTTGATTTGCTTTTGCTAATTCTTTTACAACATTTTGAACTTCTTGAGATTTTTTAGGTTCTGGTTCTACTATATTATTTTCTTTTTTTAATCTTTCTTCTAAAGATGTAAAATCATCACTAAAACCATCATTTTCACTTTTTAAATTCTCAAAAACTTCATTATCTTGAGCTTTTTGTTCAAATGTAGCATTAGGTTCTATCGGTGGTAATGGGCTTTTTTGACTATCTCCATTGCTTATTAATTTATATATAATTAAGGCAATTAGAAAAACTATTATGCCTATAATTATCTTAAATAACATTTGTTTTTGTTTATTCTTTTTGTTGTTACTTTCTAAAACTAAATCTTCAAATTTATTGTGTTCTTGCATTTTCAATCCTTTACATATGTTTTGACCAAGATGCCCCACGCTCTTTTTGATAAATTTCATAAGGTAATGCTAAAATATTGTATTCCTTAGGCATATCAAGTGTTGGAAATACTCTCCATTCAACGGGCATTTTTTGAGCCAACATTGCACTTAGTTTATTAGCTAATCCACAACCTTCGGCAAATGCAGTATGACCTTTGTGAATATATAAATGAAGATGACCTGGCGTTTTGCTTTTATACGCTGTGAAATTAATAAAACCTTCTTCTCTTAATAATAATTGAGCTCTATGCCAAAATTTTTCAGTATTAAAACCATTGTAGTCAAATACTATATTTTCTACTTTATCTTGTGCGTTTATTAAATTGTGAGCTATTGTTATTTTACCTTCTGAATGTTCTCTTATTAAGCTTGGAGATAAAAATTCATTAACTCTTTCATACTTATTAAAAAAAGTTCTACCTTTATGCTCAATTTTGCTTACTATAGTATCTCTTTTTATAAAATAATGTGAATTAATCATTTTAATTAAGGCTAATTCATTGCTTGTTAACATTTTAAGTCCTTATATAATGGGAAATTTTCGCTTAATTTTAGCGTAGTTTCTTTTGCTTTTTTTATAATTTCATCGTTATTTAAATTCTTTAGCACTAGGCTTATTGTCTGTGCTATTACTTTCATTTCTTCTTCTTTCATACCACGAGCACTAAGTGCAGCAGTGCCAAGTCTTAATCCACTTGTAATAAAAGGAGAACGCTTTTCGTTAGGAACGCTATTTTTATTAGCTGTAATACCTGCTTTTTCTAATGCTATTTGAGCATCTTTTCCACTAAATTCACAATCACTAAAATCCATTAACAATAAGTGATTGTCAGTTCCACCGCTTACTAATTTAAATCCTTCTTTTAGCAATTCATCGGCTAATACCTTGCAATTTTTTATAACTTGATTAGCGTATGTTTTCCAACTTTCATCAAGATTATATTTAAATCCAACTGCTTTTGCTGCAATAATATGCATTAATGGACCACCTTGAAGGTTAGGAAAGATTGCTGAATTTATTTTTTTTGCAAGTTCTTCATCATTAGTCATTATTATCCCACCTCTTGGCCCTCTTAGAGTTTTATGAGTTGTTGAAGTTACTATGTGAGCGTGTGGAAATGGACTTGGGTGAAGATTAGCTACTACAAGACCAGCAATATGTGCAATATCAGCTAATAAAAATGCTCCTACTTTATCAGCAATTTTACGAAATCTTTCAAAATCAATTATTCTAGCATAAGCACTAGCACCACAAACTATTAATTTTGGTTTTACTTCTAGGGCAATTTTTTCAATTTCATCATAATTTAAATAACCATTTTCATCCACTCCGTAGCTATAGCTAGTATATACTTTGCCACTTGCATTTACCTTTGAGCCGTGAGTTAAATGCCCACCTGCACTTAAATCCATTCCTAAAATAATATCTCCTGGATTTAATAATGCTGCGTATGCACCTTGATTTGCTTGTGAGCCTGAATGGGGTTGAACATTTGCGTAATTACAATTAAATAATTTTTTACAACGCTCAATTGCTAAAACTTCTGCTTTATCAACGATTTCACAACCACCATAATATCTTTTTGATGGATAGCCTTCTGCGTATTTATTTGTAAGAATACTACCTGTAGCCATCATAACTTCAGGAAAAGTGAAATTCTCACTAGCAATCATTTCTAAATTCTCATTTTGTCTTTTAAATTCTTCTTTTATAATTTCATTAATTTCTGTATCAAATATCATCTTAACCCCTTTTTTTTATATATAAATTCTCGCTAGTAATCATTCACAAATTGAAATTATCAATCCTTTTTAGGACGCATAGCAGGGAATAATATTACATCTTTGATTGATTTTTTGTTAGTTAGCATCATAACAAGTCTATCAATTCCTATGCCCTCACCTGCAGTTGGTGCCATACCAAACCCTAACGCATTTACGAAATCTTCATCCATTTCGCATGCTTCGTCATTTCCAGCTTTTTTAGCTTCTACTTGAGCCAAAAATCTTTCGTATTGATCAAGTGGGTCATTTAATTCGTTAAATCCATTTGCTAGTTCTTTTCCAGCTATAAATAATTCAAATCTCTCGGCTATTTCAGGATTTTCATCACTTCTTCTACTTAATGGACTAATTGATACTGGAAAATCCGTAATAAATGTAGGATTTATAAGCTTGTCTTCTACATAATTATCAAATAATTCTGCTTGTAAATGTCCTAAATCTAATTTTTCATTTGCTTCAAATCCATCAGCCTTTAATTTCTTTAAAATTGCAGCTTTATCATTTACTATAGCAGCATCAATACCACCTATTTGAACTAAGGCATCTTTATATGGAATTTTTGCAAATGGAGTGCTAAAATCTATTTGCTTATCATCGTATGTAATAGTAGTGCTAAGTCCTAAGTGAGCTATTAATTTGCTTAATAAATCTTCAGTCAAATTCATTAAATCCTTATAATTATGATAAGCCCAATAAAACTCAATCGTGCTAAACTCAGGATTGTGAGTAAGGTCCATTCCTTCGTTTCTAAAGCAACGATTTAATTCAAATACAGCTTCAAAACCACCAACTATTAAGCGTTTTAAGTAAAGTTCAGGTGCAATTCTTAAAAATCTATCAACACCTAAAGTATTATGATGGGTAATGAATGGTCTTGCGTTAGCTCCGCCTGCAATTTCGTGCATCATAGGAGTTTCAACTTCTAAAAATCCTAGATTTTCAAAATATCTTCTAACAAATGAAACAATCTTACTTCTATTAACAAAATCTTGTCTAATTTCAGCATTCATAATCATATCAAGATATCTTTGTCTATAGCGGCTTTCCATATCCACTAAGCCGTGAAATTTTTCAGGTAATACGCAAATACTTTTAGTAACTAAATCTAATTTATCTACATGAATACTAAATTCGCCTTTTTTTGTTACGAAAGCATAACCACGAACTTTGATAATATCGCCTACTTCTATGAGTTTTTTAATATTATCAAACCAAGTTTCATCAATTGTGCTTTTATTAAAATAAATCTGAATTGAGCCACTAAAGTCTTCAATGTTCGCAAAAACGGCTTTCCCACCATCACGCATAAATTTAATTCTACCGATTAATTCACAGATTTCTTCTGCTTTTTTTTCTTCAAGTTCATTTATGAAATCATATTTATCTTTAAATTCTTTTATACTCATCGGTTTTGTTACAAAATGAGAATAAGGATTAATACCTAAAGACCTTAGTTCGTTAGCTTTACTAATTTTTTGCTGTTCTAGTGGGTTTTCAAACATATTTTTACCTTTCTTTATATTAAATTATTTTTTTTGACATTCTTTGCAAGTTCCATATAATTGCATTAAATGGCTTGATAGTTTAAAACCATGTTCTTTTGCAATTTTTAATTGTCTTTGCTCTACTATATCATCTTGAAATTCTATAATTTTATTACAAGATTTACAAATCATATGGTCGTGGTGTGGCTTGTTTGCAAGCTCAAATTTTTTACCTGCAGTTCCAAAAGAAATTGAAGTTACCATTCCTGATTCTTCTAAAAGATTTAAAGTTCTATAAATTGTTGCGATACCTATGTTTTGATTAGGATCCATTTCTTTTAATGCTTCATAAAGTTCATCTGGAGTGCAGTGTTCGTCATTGTTATAAAGTAATTTTAATAAACTTTCTCTTTGTTTTGTGTATTTTAATCCACTTGTTTTTAGAATTTTTTTAAATTCTTCTAATAATACATCGTATTCCATATTTTCCATGTTTTCTCCTTTTATTTTGAATTTTCTTCTTTTAATTCATTATTTAATAAATTTTCTTTTTTTGTATTTATAGTATTTTGAATCGCTTGTATATTAGCGATTGCTCCACCTGTTTGAATTAAAACAGGATACATCATACTATTTGCAAAAAATTGGTTTACTTTACTATTTATTATAGGTAAGGCATTTATACAAGATGCAATTATAGAAAAAATTATAAATATTTTTCCAGCGCAAAATATAAATCCCATAATTTTATCAATTATTCCAAGTCCGCTTAAGGCTACTAGTTTTGATATTATTCTTCCTAAAATAAGAAAAATTCCCCAAACTATAACTAAAGTTATAACAAAACCACATAGGTTTAATAAAAGCTCATTATCACTTTTATAAACATATTGATTAATTAATGCCCCTACTTTTTCTGAATTGCTAGTGCTTACATATACGCCTACTAAAATACCAGCTAATCCAAAACCTTCTTTAATAAGTCCTGAAATAATTCCACCAATACCTAAAATTAGCGTTACGCCAATTATTACACAATCTAGTATTAAGCCGCTATTCATATCAAATTCACTAGCTCATTATATTGAGTGCTATATCTTAAAGCAAGCTCACGAGTGATTAAACCAGAGCGAACCGCTTCAACTAAGCTTTGTGTTTGGGTTTTCATACCTGTGCCTTGTTGATTTAACTGCATTTGTGAATATATTTGATGGTTTTTGTTTTCACGAATAAGGTTTGCGATAGCCATATTATTAATCATAATTTCGTGAATTGCTAAACGACCACCACCTTTTTTAGGTATTAAGCTTTGTGCTATAACTGCTTGTAATGAGAATGATAACATATTTCTAATTTGGTCTTGTTCTCCACCACTAAAGCTATCTACGATACGATTGATTGTTTGCATAGCTGAGTTTGTATGTAGGGTTCCAAATACTAAGTGACCTGTTTCAGCTGCTGTAATTGCTGCTGCTATTGTTTCTCTATCTCTCATCTCACCGATTAAGATAATATCAGGGTCTTGTCTTAAAGCATATTTTAAAGCTGTTTGAAAGCTTTTAGTATCTATATCAACGTTTCTGTAAGAAAATACTGATTTTTTGTTTTTATGCATAAATTCAACTGGGTGTTCTATGGTTAAAATATGCTTACTTTCTGTTGCGTTGATTTCATTTAACATTGCTGCTAGAGTTGTTGATTTACCAGAACCTGTTGGACCTGTTACAAGAATTAGTCCTTTTTCTTTTTTGATTAATTCTTTAAAAATTGGTGGTGCTTTTAAATCATCTAAACTAGGGATATTTTCAGGAATTAGACGAAATGCAGCTGCAAGTTTTCCTTCTTCAACATAGTAATAGTTTGCCCTAAAACGCCCTACTCCTTCAACTGCATAAGCGAAGTCTAGTTCTCTTTCTTCTTCTAAGGTTGCTTTTTGTGCGTCTGATAAAATGCTATAACAAGAAGCTTTAATAATTTCAGAATTTAAAACAGCAAATTCCAAATCATTCAAAGTTCCGTGAATTCTTAAAAGTGGTTTTCTACCAGGAATAAAGTGCAAATCACTCGCATCATTTTCTTTCATAAATGTTAAAATTCCATTCATTTGAATGGTATTAACGCTATCTTGAGTTTGAATATTTTCTTCCATTTATTTTCCTTATTCTATGATTTTAGGTACAGAGAAAAAATGTCCATTTGTAGATGGTGCATTTTTTAAAATATCTTCAATAACTTCTGATTTTTGTGGTATATCTTCTCTTAGTGGAGTATAATTTAAATTATTGATTTTTAAATTATTAGTATCAATTTCATTTAAATTATCTACGAATTTTAAAATATCATCAAAATCAGCAATTAGTTCTTTTCTTACATTATCATTTAACCTAATTGATGATAATTTTTCTAATCTTTCTAATAGCTTTTCATTGACTACCATAAGTTCACCTTGCTTTAATAAAATTTCATCTGATTATATAATAAAAATTTAATATAGCACTAAATTTATCAAGATTTACGAAAAATTGTTACAATTTCAGCTTTAATTTTATTAATTTTTAAGGAATTTAATTTGAAAGAAAATTCATATAGCGTAGAAGAATTTGGCATTAAAGTTGAAAGATTTATTAGAAAATACAAATTTCTTTTTATATTTTTGATAATCGTAATTGTTGCTTATTTTGTTATAACATCTATTAATGATTCTATAAAACAAAAAACAAAAGAAGAAGCAAATGCTTTATATAATGAGCTATTAATTACTAAAAATAATGATAAATTAAATCAATTAAAATCTTTAAATCCTAATTTATATTTAGCAGTGCTTTTAGATGAAAAATATTTAGATGAATTATTACAATTTAATCCTAGTAATGAGGATAAATTATTGTTAGAAATTTATAAAGCTAGAGAATTTAAATCAGATTTTTTCTTAACAGATTTAAAAACAATACAAGAAGCTTATGCGTTGTTAAAAGATAATAAAATTAAAGAAGCTGAAGTAAAACTTAATTCAATAAGTGCAAATTCTGTATTTTTAAGAATTGCTAATAATTTAAAACATTATCAAGGTAACCAATGAAAAAATATTCTTTAATAGCTTTATCTTTAGTATTTTTAGCGGCTTGTTCAGGTTCAAAACAATACTATAAGCCAGAAAATACTCAAAAGCTTACAACAATTAAAACGAAAAATGAGAATATCTTGAAGAATTTTAAAGGCTATGAAATCATTAACAAACAAGATAATATCTTATATTTATCTAATGATTTAGGATTTTTAAAAATCTTAAAAGATAAAGAAATAATTTTTGATAAGAAATTTGATGCAAAAATTGTAAGCATCGCAACAGAAGGCAATAAAGCTGTAATGGTTGATGCTTTGAATAATATAATAATATTTGATTTGTTAGAACAAAAATATTTATTTAGTGAAAACTACGGACAAGCAAATGGAGTGGTGAAAAAATTAGCAAATCCTAGTTTTAATAACAATGTGATAATAATTCCTAGCTTAGATGGCAAATTAATCGTTATCAATAACAATACCAATACTTTTATAAGAAGTATAAATGTAGGAACTCAAGAATTTTTTAATAATGTTGTATTTTTAAAAGCTGATAGTGAAAAATTAATCGCAGCAAGTTCTAGTAAGGTATTTACAATAATTGATAATAAAACATATACTAAACTAATCAATATTAAAAAGGCTTTAGAAAAAGATAATTATATTTATATTTTATCAAACGAAGGCGTAATTTATAAATTTGATTATTTATTAAATGAAATTACAAAAATTAAATTTAAATATGCAAACTATAGTGATGTTTATGTTTATAATAACTTTATTTATGCTTTAGAGCATAATGGATACTTGATAAAATTAGATGATAAATTAAATGAATTAGCTGTTTATAATTTAGATTCTAAAATAGATTCAGGTGCTTATTTTAAGGATAATATTTTATTTTATAATAACAAAAGCTATGAATTGAAATGACTTTAATTGATATTGGAAACACAACAGCTTGTGTTTATAAAGAAGAACATGCAAAAAGGATAGAGTTAAAAGACTTTATCCCAAACTCTTTTAAAGAAAAAGTATTTTATATAAGTGTAAATTCTAATTTTTCTACACTACCTAATAACTATATTAATCTTGAACCTTATTTTAGTCTTAACACTTCTTATGTTGGTCTGGGTGTTGATAGAATTGCTTCTTGTTATTGCATTGATTCTGGCATTATTGTAGATGCTGGTAGTGCAATTACAATTGATAAAATGAGTGGTGGTAAACATTTAGGCGGATTTATTTTGCCAGGTATTCAATCATATCTTAATGCTTATAAGAATATTTCTTGTAGATTAGATTATGAATTAAATACATCTATTGATTTAAATTCGTTACCAAATTCCACAAAAGACGCTATTAGCTACGGGATAATTTCAAGTGTTGTAAATAGTATTAATGATTTTGCCAATGATGAGATAATTTATCTAACTGGTGGAGATGCAAGCTTTTTAAGTCAGTTTTTTAAAAACGCAATAAATGAGAAAAATTTAGTATTTCAAGGAATGCAAAAATTAATTAAAGACTTGAATTTATAAATAAATAAAATTATCATTAAAAAAATTACAAAAAGGATGGAGTATGGCACAACATTTTGATGTTATAGTAGTTGGTGGTGGAATTAGTGGAGCGGCTTTGTTTTATGAGCTTAGCAAATATACAAATGTAAAAAAAGTGGCATTAATAGAAAAATATCACGCATTAAGCACTCTCAATTCTAAAGGCACTAGCAATTCTCAAACAATTCATAGCGGAGATATAGAGACAAATTATACTTATGAAAAAGCTTCAAAAGTAAAACCTAACGCTGATATGATTGTAAATTACGCAAAATTAGTAAAAGCAGAAGAGAAGTTTATGTTTTCTCATCAAAAAATGGCTTTAGCTGTTGGTGAAGAAGAATGTGCTTTTATGCAAAAAAGATATGAAGAATTTAAAGATATTTATCCTTATATTAGAAAGTTTGATAAAGCAGAAATAAAAAGAATAGAGCCAAAAGTAGTAGAAGCTTTAGGTGGTGGTGATAGACCTGAAGAAATATTTGCAATGGGTGCATTAGCAGGGGATTGTTATACAACGGTTGATTTTGGCAAAATGAGCGAGAGTTTAGCTGAAGAAGCAATGAAAGCTAATCAAGAAAATCAAATGTTTTTTAATGAAGAAATTGTAAATATTTATAAAAAAGGCGATGTTTTTTATCTAATTAGTGCTAACAAGACTGAATTTAGTGCGAATTTCGTAGTGGTAAATGCAGGTGCTCATTCATTGTTTTTAGCACATAAGATGGGTTATGGTCTTGATTACGCCTGTTTGCCTGTTGCAGGTAGCTTTTATCTAACTAAAAAGCATTTATTAAATGGTAAAGTTTATATGGTTCAAAATCCAAAATTACCTTTTGCAGCATTACACGGCGACCCTGATATTTTATGTGATATGAATACTCGTTTTGGTCCGACTGCTTTAGTATTACCTAAGCTTGAGCGTTATCACGGGCTTAAGAGTTTGCCTGAATTTTTTACAACTTTACGCCTTGATGGAACTACTATTAAAATATTGCTTGATTTAATGAAAGATAGCACTATTAGAAATTATATTTTAAGAAATTTCTTATTTGAAGTGCCATACCTTAATAAAAATCTTTTCGTAAAAGACGCTAGAAAAATCGTCCCAAGTCTTACAACTGATGATATAACTTACGCAAAAGGTTTTGGTGGAGTTCGCCCACAAGTGCTAAACAAAACTGAAAAGAAATTAATGCTAGGCGAAGCTAGTATAGTGCCACAAAATCAAGGAATAATCTTTAATATGACCCCAAGTCCAGGTGCGACTAGTTGTATGGGAAATGCTTTAAGAGATTTAAGAATGGTGGTTGATTATTTAAAACTTGAATTTAACGAAGAACTATTCAATAAAGAACTAAGGGGATAAAATGAAAAAAACAAAAATAATAGCAACTTTAGGGCCTGCAAGCGATAGCGAAGAATGTATAAGAGAAATGATAAAAGCAGGTGTTAATGTATTTCGTTTAAATTTTTCTCACGGCTCTCACGAATATCATAAAGCGAATTTAGATAAGGTAAGAAAAATAGCTGAAGAATTAGGCGAAAATATCGGAGTATTACAAGATATTTCAGGGCCAAAGATTAGGGTATTAGAACTTCCCGAGCCATTTTTATTAAAAAAAGGCGATAGATTAGATATTTATAGACATACAATAAAGGCTAATCAAAAAGCACAAAATCACTATGAAGTAAGCACAAATTATAATGAAATTCTAGGTGCAGTAAGAGTTAGTGAAGCTATATATTTATGCGATGGTTCTATTAAAGTAATAGTTGAAGATGTAAATCAAGATTATTTAAAATGCCAAGTTCAAAACGATGGAAAATTAGCGTCAAATAAAGGTATAAATTTCCCTAATACAAAAATCAATATAGAAGTAATTACTAAAAAAGATAAAGATGATTTATTGTGGGGTGTTAAAAATGATGTTGATTATATGGCAATATCTTTTGTTCAAAACGCTTATGATATCAAAAATGCTAAGCAAATATTAGCCGAAAACGGAAATAAAACTGCTGTTTTTGCAAAGATTGAAAAATTTGACGCTGTTGAGAATATAGATGAAATTCTTAATGTAAGCGATGGGATAATGGTTGCTCGTGGGGATTTAGGAATAGAAGTTCCTTTTTATAAGGTTCCAAGCATACAAAAATCAATAATTAAAAAAGCTAATGAAATAGGTAAGCCAGTAATCACTGCAACTCAAATGCTATTTTCTTTAGCAAATAACAAAAGTGCAACTAGAGCAGAGATAAGCGATGTTGCAAATGCTGTGTTAGATGGAACTGATGCAGTTATGCTTAGCGAAGAAAGTGCAGTTGGAATTGACCCTGTAAATGCCGTTAGCATTATGGCTGCAACGATTAGCGAAGTAGAGAAAATCTATCCATATTGCAATTTTAATCACGATAAAAGAGATATGACTGATACCATCGCAGCATCAGCTGTGCAACTTGCAAAAGATATTAATGCAGACGCATTGATTTGTCTTACAAGTAGTGGTGCGAGTGTTAAAAAAATGGCAAGATATAGACCTGATACAAAGATAATAACAATGAGCCATTGTGATAAAACACTAAAAAGCCTTAGTATTTGTTGGGGTCTTAGTGAAGCTTATGTGGTTGATAAGGCAGGTAGTTTGCACGAACTTTTACAAAATTGTGTAAGAGTAGGGGTAAAAAAAGGCATTATGGATAAGAGTAAAAATTATGTTATTACAGCAGGTTATCCTGTAGGAGAAACAGGTAGCACGAATTTAATCAGAGTTCTTGGAAAAGAACAAATAGAGTATTATTTAAACTTGTAGAAAAAAAAGGAATTTAAAATAGGCTTTTGCTTATTTTAAATTCTAAAAAATGAATGATATTTAAACTTATATTAAATAATAATTATTATAATACTTATCAATAATTATGAAAGGAAGTTTAAATGAAGAGAATATTCTTAAGCTCAACTTTAGCTTGTGTTTTAGCAAGTTCTTTAAATGCTAGTTATGTAATAAAACCAAATGAAATGATTGATATTTATGATGATAGTATTAATAAAACTAGCATTCAAGCAAATCTTATTAAGTCTTTAAATCCAGATGATAGTTTTAAATGGCATTATGCAAGATACTTTGAAGGAAAATCAAAAACTGATTTATATTTTAGAGATATTAGTGTAAGAAATGATAAATTACTAGCAGCAGGGAGCTATCATTCATCAATAGTGTTATTTGACTTAAAAAATGACAATATTGTTTATAATGATTTTTATGCGATAAAGGATGCTGATCATTCTGAATTAGGTAAGAAATATCCAGAAGCTACCGACGATGCAAAAAAACAAGAAAAAGTTAAAGAAGATAGCAAAACAGATAATAATAACGATGATGATGAGTGGAGTGGGGCAAGTGAGCTTTTCGTAGAGCAAGTAGAATTTATAGATGATAAAACTGCTTTTGTAAATACTATGCCAAAATATTTAGGAAGAGATAATAAAAATGCTAGACCATATTTACACCATTCAGGACTACATAAAATAAAATTAGATAATAGCGGTGATTTAAAGGAATTAGCCTTTTTAAAGGGTGAATATTTTTTGTTTAGAAAATACAAAGATGGTGTAATTGCTTTAGATGATAAAGAAACTTTTAGTATTTTTGATAAGAATTTAAAATTGATAAAAAGCTTTAAGATTAAAGATGTAGTAAAGGCTGATGTTAGTCTTGATAGATTATTTGTGCTTTTAAAAGGCGAAAATAAAGGCATTTATGAATACGATATTAAAAAATCTAAACTAAATAAAATCGCAGATTTTAACGCACAATATTTTGGTCGTCCTATAAAAGCTACTACAAGCCCTTTTTTAGTAAGTCCTGATGCAAAAAATATTTATTATACAACACCACATAATTATAATTCTAAGCTATGTAAAGTAAGTGTATTAAATCACACAACAGAGTGTTCAAATACAGGTTTTGCTTTATATTCTGGCTCTTATGCTATTAGTCCAGATGGTAAAACTTTGGCTTATACTTTTGGAGATAGATTAGGGCAAACTAGCATTTTTAATATTGAAAATAAGCCGTATTTAGCAGGAAGTATTAAGGGTGGGAATGTAAGTTATGCCGCTACAT
Organism: Campylobacter sp. RM12654; assembly: GCF_020137585.1. Lineage (NCBI taxonomy): Bacteria > Pseudomonadati > Campylobacterota > Epsilonproteobacteria > Campylobacterales > Campylobacteraceae > Campylobacter > Campylobacter sp. RM12654. Next base: position 1,666 of record NZ_JACGAR010000009.1, on the reverse strand, counting down.
TTAAAGACAATAATACATTAATTGTTTCTAATAATCGTAGAAATATTGATATTTATGATTTATCAAAAGGCAAAAGCATTAGTATAGATGATAAATTTGAGAATTTAAAAGCAAATATTTTTAGTTTTATTGCACCAAATATGGAAAACATTAAAATTAAGATGAAAAATAGTGGTGGAAAAGAAAAAATAAAATCAGATATTATTTTTCCACAACATATTGATGGGATAAATATTGTTTATCTTTTACCTGATGAGTTTGCAGATTTTGTTGATGAAAAAGGTAAAATTTTTGCTTTACCAAAAAATGATTTAAGTGGGGAATTTAGCGTTATATTAAAGCTATGTGAAAACGGCAAAATAATTCGTGAAGAAGCCTTAACAACTCCATTTAATATAAAAGTTAGTAAGTGAAAGAATTTATTTTTTCTTGCTTTAGTACAAAATGTGTTGTTAAATTAGAAGCTAGCGAATATGAAGCTTCTAATTTGGCTATTAAATGTTTTGAGCTTTGTAAAAATCTACATTTAAAATATAATTATTTTGATAATTCTTCGTTGGTATCTAAAATTAATAATAAAAGCAAAAATCGTATAAAATTAGACCAACAAACTATGATGATTTTGCAAAAACTCTTAAGTCTTAGTGAAATTACTAATTATGCTTTTGATATTACACTAATCAATAAAAAATTAAAAAACAATGCAAAATATGGTAAAAATTCATATTTTTTATCTAAAAAATTTATAGAATTTGAAGATATAAATACAAAAATTGACTTAGGTGGTGTGGTTAAAGAATTTGCAGTTGATGAATGTGCTAAAATTTGTGAAAAATACAAATATGTGATTAATTTTGGAGGGGATTTAAAGACTAATAAAGAAATATTTGTAAATATTAAAAATCCTAAAAATCCACAAGAAGCTATTAAAAAATGGCAAATCTTAAATCAATCGCTAACAACTTCAGCACAATATGAAAGAGCAAATCACATAATAAATACAAAAGATTTTAAATACTCTCAAGTTAGTGTAATAGGAGAAAACACGCTTAGTTGCGGGGTATTTTCCACTGCTTTGTGCTTTGAAGAATTTATTTTGCCTAAAGAGTATTTAGCAATTTGCATTGATTTTAATAACGAAATAAAATACCAATCTAATCGCGACAGGTAATTTAATATATTTTAAGTGAAGTGAAAATAAAGAGAGTTTTATTATGTTACTTTAGAACAATCTTGATTAAAAATATTGTTACAAATGCTTGTTTTTTAGATATTTAAAGAAAAATAGCAATAATTTTTGTATTACTTTCATAAAATATATAAAATTACAAATACCGCTTCTTATCTTACTCATTGCAACATAATTTTTATCAAAATCATAATTTAAGAATTTTTAAAAACTTAAATATATTTTTATGAATAGTGCTTAAAACTATTGCTTTTTATATTTTATTTGTAATATTTTACTAATTCTTAATATGTTTGTTTTGTTAAAATAATTAGAAGTTTCACTAAGTTTTATACTTATATTTAATATAGTTTTTGTCTATGATTTTTATATTGTGCTACCAATTTTAAATTCTATTTTTTTGCAAATAATTATATTGTGAATTTAATATTTAAAATATTTGTTTGATTTTAGATACGAGCTAAAAATAAAATTAAA
>NZ_JACGAR010000008.1:0-75898 GCF_020137585.1 Campylobacter sp. RM12654 | reverse complement strand
CCTGTCTTATTTGGCTTAGATTAATAGTGCTATTTACATTTTTTATTTTATGTAGGCTAGAGTTTAAAAACCCACCCATATCACAAATATTTAAATCCATTTTTAACTCTCCTTTAACTAAACTTATATCGGTTAATTTTATTTTTCTTTAAGAGTTTTTAGTATTTATTTACTAAATTTTAAAAAAAGGAGAGATTATGAAGAAATTATTTTCATCTGTTATTTTATTGTTAGCTTTAAGCTCAGTTGTATATGCTGCAGGACACGAATATAAAAAACCAGTAAATCACTGCACGATTACTTGGTATGGCAAATTATATTGCAGCCCACATATCAATGATTAATCAAAAGAATTACGAATTTATTCGTAATTCATATATAAGTTTTACTGCATTTATAAAATACAAAATTATTAAAAATTAAAAGAATTTAAATCTACTTATTTTTTATAAATATACCTAAACCACAAATTAGCATAATCAATCAAAGCACTTCTTTTATTTTTTGCAAAAAACTCATCATATTCATTGATTTTTACATATACGCTTTTAATGAATTCTCCATTATCAACGCCGCCACCAACTCCTACAATATCATCATCACTAACCCTAGCAAAAAATAAATGTTGAGTATTTACCCCACTACCAAATCCTGTATAAAATTTATTAATATAAACTAATTTTTTAGGCTTAAATCCTAATTCTTCTATACATTCATCTAAGGCGATTTCTTCTAAGCTTTTGTTTTTATCAATTATCCCACTACATAATTCAACCGAAAATCCACTCTCATAATCTTTACAATTTTCGTAATAATATAAAGGTGCTCTAAATTGTTTTACAAATATAAAACTATCCTTGCTCTCGTGATATAACATAATACTAACAGAATCAAAAGACTTTATAAAATCCCAATCTACCTTATGCTCGTTTATAACGAAACTAGCTCTTAAAGGTTTTATAAAATCTGATTTTTTAAACTCAACTATTTTAAAATCACTTATATCAATTTTCATTCAAGCTCCTTTAAAACCTTAAGCCCTATTTCATCAAATTGTTTATTTTTATAATGATTTTGCATTAGATTATCAATACTTGCAGCAAAAATCATATAAATATATGACAAATCTTGAGTATTTAATGCTTTATAAAAATACTCATCATCAAGCCCGCTAGCTATAATATCTATAGCTTCTTCGTAATTATTAAACTCATAGCCTAATAGTTCTAAAAATCTTTTAGCATTTGAATTAACCACAAAAATAGGCTTTTTTAAAAGAAAATTACTAAGCATTAAAGCCGTATCAAAACCAATGCCTTTAATATCCATAATCCAATCAAAACTAGCATTATTAATAAAATCATCAAAACTGCTAAAATCATTCACAATTGCCTTTGCTAAATCGCTAATTTTTTTTGCTTTTGTATTATAAAATCCACTTGCTTTTATTAACTCGGCTAGTTCTTTTACATCAATTAAAGCAAGTTTGTTTATAGAATTTGAAATAGGAATTTCAACATTTTTTAATGCTTTTTGAGTGTTTTGCCACTTGGTATTTTGACCTATTAAAAGAGCTAAAAATTTTGAAAAATCATCATAATTTTGCCATTCATAAGAACCTTGTAAATTATGTTTTAATAACGCTTTAAAAATACTAGCTCCATTAATCATTCAAATCCTTTTTTAGTTCATAAAATTGTTTAGCGATACGACCATTTTTTGTGCCTTTTAAATTTGCAAATTCTAAAGCCTTAGCCTTTATCTCATCACTAAATTCATCTTTAAATAATGATTTTACAATGCTTAAATACTGCTCTTGGCTCATTGAATAAAAATTAAGCCATATTCCAAATCTTTCTTTTAAAGCAAATCTATCATCGCTTTCATCTTTAAAATCAGCGTCTTGATAATTTATATTACTTGATTTTAAAAGATTTTTATAATTTGAACTTAAAATAAACATTATATTATCACTTAATTTCTCGCATCCACCATCTAAAATCGGCTTTAATGCCTTAAAACTATCATCATTTATACTAAAGCTTATATCATCTAAAAATATTACGAATTTGTATTCTAATTCGCTTAAATCATCAATAATATATCTTAAATGCGATAAATCTTCTTTAAAAACCTCAACTATTCTTAAATCACTTTTAATAAATTCATTAAAAATAGCCTTGATTAAACTAGATTTGCCACAACCTTTTGCACCGGCTAATAAACAATGCTGATAGGCTTTGTTTTGTAAAAAATTATTCATATTATTTTTTAAGATATTAAATTCTTTATCCAAAAACAAAAGGTCTTTAAAATCAACCAAATCAAGGTTTTTAATAGGCTTAAAGCTACTAGTTCTTGCTCTATAACTAGCAGCTTTAAATTCTTTAAACAATGCTATCAAAACTAACTTCTTTTAAATCAGCCACACAAGCAATGTGCTTATAAATGCTATAAACTAATGCTAAGCGATTGTTTTTAATCTCTAAATCATCAACATTTATCATAACATTATCAAAAAACTCATCAATGATAGGTTTAAGTGCAAAAATCTTACCTAAATTATCGCTCACATCATCACTAAAACTAATATCTTTATAAGCTTTATATAATTTAATCTCATATTCATTACTTAATTTGCTTTCATCACAATATAAATCTTTACTATCTTTTATGATATTTGCAAGTCTTTTAAATGTTGAGATTTTGCTCTCATAATCTTTATCTTTTGCTAGATTTATAAGTGCTTTTATATTCTCATCAATTACTACTAAATCATTATTATTCACATTTAAAACCGCTTTTATAAAAGATGAATTTACACTATATAAAGCATTAAATCTATCTGTAATAAAATTAAGCAATTTAACTTTATCATAATCTTTATAAAGACCTTTAAACTCGTTTAATAAATCTAATAAATTAAATTTAACGCCTAAATCAATTAGAATTTTAATAATACTTAAAGCTGCTCTTCTTAATGCGTAAGGGTCTTTATTACCACTTGGAAGCTTGTTTATACTAAATAAAGCCATTAAAGTATCAAGTCTAGTTGCTAAGATTACAATTTTACTTAATTTTGTGCTTGGGATAACATCATATAAATATTGCTCTTTAATAGCAGTGCAAACTTCACTAGAATACCCCATATTAGCAGCATAATATGAGCCTACAATTCCTTGTAATTCAGGGAATTCGCCTACCATTTGTGTCCTTAAATCAGCCTTGCTAAGTAAGATTGCATCTTTTATATTTTTTGTATTTTCATAAGCAAATAATTTTGCTAATCTTAAGGCAATTTCTTCTTCTCTTTGTTCTTTTTGTGCTATTGTGCCTAATTCTTGCATATAAATTGTATTGTTTAATAATTCAGGTTGTAAGCCAAGTTTTAAGTCATTTTCCCAGAAAAACAACGCATCGCTAAGCCTTGCTCTTAACACCTTTTCATTACCTTTTTTTATAGTTTCTAAATCAGGATTGAATGAATTTGTAATTGTTATAAAATTATTGCTTAAAGAATTATCCTTATATACTGCAAAATAGCGTTGATTTTCTTTCATTGAAGTAATTATTACTTCAGGTGCAACTTGTAAAAATTCTTTATCAAAACTACCTAAAAGCGCTGATGGATATTCAGTAATTGCTACAACTTCTGCTAATAATTCTTCATCAATTTCAGCTTTTAAATTCCATAATTTTTCAATATTTCTTATCTCACTTAAAATGATTTCTAATCTATCTTTAGGATTTAAGATAACTTTGCCTTCTTTTAAAGTCTTAAAATACTCATCTTGGGTATTAAAAGATATTTTATCCATACTAATATTTCTATGAACGAAAGTGCTTTTACTTGATTTTAAGTTAAACAAACTTGCATTAATTAATTCATCATCCATCATAACGCATAGTCCAGTAATTGGGCGAATAAAACTAAAAGTATTTGCACCCCAACGCATACTTTTACCAAAATTAAGACTTGTAATAAAGCTTTCTAAAATATCATTTATTAATTCGCTAAATAATTTACCTTTTTCTATTTTTTCTACATATAAACAAACTTTTCCTTTAATTTCTTTAAAGCTAAGTTCGTTTTCACTAATATCTGCTTTTGCTAAAAAGCTCTCACCAGCTTTACTTAATTTCCCATCTTTATAGGCTACTTCTTTAGGAGCTCCGATTAATTCTATAACGCTATCGTTTGCTCTTTCGTTTGCTTTAAATGTAAAAACAAATCTTCTAGGAGTGTATAAAAACTCTAAATTACTAAATTCAATATTATTTGCTTTTAAAACTACTTCTAATTTATCTTTTATATTTGGTTCTTCTTTTAAAAAAGGAATTGCAGGTAATTCTTCTGTAGTTATTTCTATTAAAAACTTTCTCATTTTATCTCCTTAAATGTAAAACCTTGCTCTTTAAGAATTTTTCCAACTTCTTCTTGATGAGCTTTGCCTTTAGTCTCAAGTGTGATTGTAATATTTGCATCACCAAAATCAGTGCCTAATCTATCATAATCAACTTTTATTATGTTTGCTTGTGCGTCTTTTAAAGCCTTAGTTAAATCAAGTAATGCCCCTGCTTTATCAATTAAAGTTACGCATATTTGCATTTTTCTATAACTTTTAATAAGACCTTTTTCAATAATATTATTTAGCATTGTAATATCTATATTTCCACCACTTAAAATGCAAACTACATTGCCACTTAGATTAGGAATTTTGCCGTGCATTACAGCAGCTACACTTGCTGCTCCTGCACCTTCAACTACTTGTTTATGTTGCTCTAATAAAAATAAAACCGCATTAGCTATTTCTTCATCGCTAACCATAACCATATCATCTACATTGTTTTTAATTATATTAAAACTATCTTCATTAACATCTCTTACAGCTATACCATCAGCTATTGTTTTTACCTTGTTTGAGTTTATGATTTTACCTTCATTAAAGCTATTTAGCATAGCACTAGCACCCTTGCTTTGCACTCCTATTACTTTAATATTTGGATTAATTTGTTTTGCTGCACTAACAATACCGCTAATTAAACCGCCACCGCCTACTGGAACGATGATATAAGAAATATTGTTTAATTCTTCAATTAGTTCTAAAAATATAGTCCCTTGTCCTGCCATTACAAACGGGTCAGCAAATGGGTGAATAAAGGTTAGATTTTTAGTCTTTTCTAACTCTTTTGCGTAAGCGTAAGCTTCATCAAAATTATCGCCTTTAAGTATTACATTAGCACCTAAATTAGCTGTGCTGCTTACTTTATTTACTGGTGTTGATTCTGGCATTACGATATGAGCTGCTATACCAAACTTTGAAGCAGAAAAAGCTACTCCTTGAGCGTGATTTCCTGCACTTGCTGCAACTACTCCTAGTTTTTTTTGCTCTTCATTTAAACTTGCAATCTTATTATAAGCGCCCCTTATCTTATAAGCTCCAATTGTTTGAAGATTTTCACATTTTAAATATATATTATATTTATCATTTGATAAAAATCTTGAATAATTAAAAGGCGTTTTAATTGCCACATCATATACTTTTTCTTTAGCCGCATATATTTTGCTAAGCTCTATCATCTTTCTTCCTTTCTAGGTAAAATCCACACTCTAAATGCTCTGAATTTATAAATTGGTCAAACAAAACAAATCTTTTTAACTCGTGAGTTTTGTATAATTTTTCTAAATCTATTTTAGCCGTTAATGGATTGCACGAAATATAAATTATATTATCATAGTTTTTTACTAAATTAACACATTCGCCTAAGCCACATCTTGGCGGGTCTATTAAAATATGTGAAAAACAAAAATCATCTAAATTTAAATCTTTTAGCCTATTAAAAGTTCTTACCTTATTAAAAGCGTCTTTTACTTCACTATCTTTTAGCCTTGCTGTAAAAATATTATTTACATTATTTAATTTGCAATTTTTATTTAAAAATGTCACATTTTTTTTACTAAGTTCTGTTGCAAAAACTTTTTTAAAAAATGGTGCAAGTGCTAAGGTAAAATTACCATATCCACAATAAAGCTCTAATAAATCATCGCATTTTTTATCTTTAAGACAAGATTTTGCAAACTCAAGCATATTTTCATTCATACTTAAGCTAGGTTGGATAAAACACTCATCATTAAACTCATACTTAATACCATTGCTAAAATGCTCTAAAATATCGCTTGGATATGATATTCTTTGTTTTCTTGATTGCATTATTAAATTAAGCTTTAAATTAGTTAATTTGCTTAATTTTTCGTAATAATTTTCTATTTTAAATTCTTTTATGTCTTTATGATATAAAAGCAAAACATTTAAAGTATAAAAGCTCTTAAAAAATCTAATTTCAAATAATTTATCTTTTAAAACTTCATCTAAAGCCTTAAGTAATTTAGGCATAAATTCTCTTATCTCATCACATATAAAAGAAGTATCAAAATCAGTTATTTTTACCTTATCTTTAAACATAGCATAAGATATTTCGCCGTTATTTTTGTATAAAGCAAAATTAACCCTAGTTCTTAAGCCATCTTTATAAATCTTCTCGCAAGGAATTTGAAATTCCTTGCAAACTAAGTCAAATTTATTCAACTTTTTTTCCTATTAAGCGAAGTGCTAAGCTCATCATAACAACACCTAAAATAATTGTTAAATACACATTTAAGCCAAGACTTACAGGAATATATCCAAAAACTACGCTAATAGCACATACTAAAAGTGCATAAGGCATTTGAGTTTTAACATGCGCACTTAATTCGCATTTTGCACTCATTGCACTTAAAATTACGGTATCAGCTATCGGAGAACAATGGTTTCCAAAAATAGCACCTGTTAAAACACAAGAAATATTTATAACCATATATTCATGAAGTTCATTTCCACTCATACCAGCTTCAAGACCAACTGCGTGTGCAAGTGGGATTGCTAAAGGCATTAAAATACCCATAGTTCCATAACTTGTGCCTATTGCAAAACTCATAGCCGAGCCGATTAAGAAAATTAAACTAGGAAGTAATACATGCGGAGTTGAGCCTGATAGTAATTGAACTATGTATTTATGAGTGCCTAATTCTTTTACAATTGCAGCAAGGCTCCAAGCAAAAAGTAACATTGCAATTGTAAATATCATACTCTTCCAACCATGTAGCCAAGTCTCTACTGCTTCTTTGTGATTAATTTTTTTGCGAACTAGACCTAAAATAACTGCAACAACACTAGCAAATAATGCAGCTTGAAATAATGCCAAGCTTGAGTTTGCTTCACCTAAAGTAGTTCTTATCGCATAAAAACTTAAATAATTTTCTTCAATCTTGCTTAAAACATCTGCTTTATCAGGGTCATCTATAATTGCATTTAAACCACTAAAATAAAAACTTGCTAAAGCTGTAATAATAAGAGTTAAAATAGGAATTAAAGCATCACTAATTTTATGCTCTACTCCATCATTTGGTTTTAATTCACGCTCAAGTTCAGCTCCAACATCAAGTGCAGCTTCACTTACTATTCCTGCACGAGCATTTTTTTCAGCTATATACATTGAGCCAAATTCTCTTTGCTGAATAGCTGTTAAAACAACGAAAATTAGCATAAAGATATTATAAAATCTATAAGGAATTGTTTGCATAAATACTCCAAAAGCATTTACATCGCTAATTCCTACTAAAGAATAAGCAGTTTTAATAAGTCCAACTTCAATACCTATCCAAGTAGAAATTATTGCAATTCCTGCAACAGGTGCAGCGGTGCTATCAAGTATGAAGCTTAATTTTTCACGAGATATTTTAAACTTATCAGCAATTGGTCTCATAATAGGACCAACGGTTAAACTATTTGCATAATCATCAAAGAAAATACAAAGCCCTATAAGCCAAGTGCTAACTTGAGCTGAAACAGGACCTTTTACAAAACGAGTAAGCGCAAGTGCAACTGCGTTTATTCCACCCATTTTAGTAATTAATGCAACTACACCACCTATACAAAATACTTGCAAGATTACTCCTGCATCATCGCTATCTATCATAGCATCTAGCAAATGTTTTACTATATTTGAAAATGACGCTAAAAATAAATTTACCCAATCCATAAAAGATGGATTATTATAAGTAAATGTATAAGTATCATTTACAATATTTGCTGTGTAAAAATTAGCAAAAGCTAGAAGAAAAGTCCCCGTAAAAACACCTATAAATAAAGATAAAATTACTTCACGAGTAATAAAAGCTAAAATAATAGCCATTAAAGGCGGTAAAAGTGTTAAAACGCCATATAATTGCATATTGCTAACGCTTGTATCAGCTGCGTTTGCAAATATACTAAAAAACATTAAAAACAAAAATCTCATTTTAAATTCCTATTTTAAATTCTACATTCTTTTTGATACTAAACAAGCCGTAATAAAGGCAACAAATGCTACTAAAACTATATAAGCTCCACCACCGATTTGATATAAAAATGGTGGATTTTCACCAATTGCAACTTTGTTTAAAAACGGCAATAATATAGGAGTTATAAATCCTGCTATTGCGTAAGCTAGGTTGTAGCTAAAGCTAATTCCACTATAACGAATTTTTGCAGGGAAAATCTCAACCATAATTAAAGGTGTAAAGTTCATAAGTCCTGCACTAAGAGTTGCTAATAAATAAAAACTCACAAGTAAATTAATATCCTTGCCTATATACAACTCATAAAAATATAACGCACCAAAAACACCCCAAAGAATGGCAAAAATCTTATAAATCCTACTAATTCCAAATTTATCACTTAAAAATCCTGTTAAAACACAACCAATCATCATAGCAAGTATTCCATACATTTGAAGAAGGGTATTATCAACAGGGTCTAATTTCATAACAGCTTTTACGAAATTTGGAGCAATTAATAAAAATACAACCACACAAGCAGTTAAAACCCAAGTAACTAAAATAGAAATAAATATCCCAAATCTATGATTTTCTATAACATCTTTTATAGGAAGTTTTACTAAAGAATCGCTTTCTTTCATCTTTTTAAATACAGGAGTTTCATTTAAATATCGTCTAAGATATAAAGAGATTATTCCAAAAATACCACCTAAAGCAAATGGAATTCTCCAACCCCAATCCTTTAGCTCTTCAGTCGTAAAATTAAGCTGCATAATAAGTGCAACCAAACAACCAAGTAAAATTCCACCAACAACGCTTGAAGTTAATAAGCCTATAAATAGACCTTTTTTGTTATCTTCACTATGTTCTCTTACAAATACCCAAGCACCAGGTAGCTCTCCACCTATTGCCATACCTTGAAAAATACGAACAAATAAAAGTGCAATAGGGGCTGCATATCCAATTGTCTCATAAGTTGGAATAATAGCAAGTGCAAAAGTAGGGATTACCATAAGTAAAATACTTAGCATAAACATATTTTTTCTACCAAATTTATCTCCAAAATGTGCCATCACAACGCCGCCTAAAGGACGAGCTAGATAAGCTGCTGCAAATGCTCCATAAGTATTTAGCTCTTGCCAAAACGGACTAAGCGTATTTGGGAAAAAATGATGTGCAAAATAAGATGAAAAAAATACAAATATAATAAAGTCATAAAACTCAAGAGTGCCACCAAGTGAGCTTAAGGCTAGAGTTTTTACTTCTTCTTTGTTTAATTTTTTTGTCATATATCTCCTTTTTCGTAATTTAATTTATCTCTATTAATAGCCAATTCTTCATAAGCTTCGCTAATAAATTTATTTATTTGATAATCAAATGATGAAGTATGAGATAAACCTACAATTACTTGAACTTTAGCACCTTTTACTCCAAAACGATTTTTCATAGCTTCTTGCCTAACTTCATCTATATAACTCTTAACTACAACCTCATCTTCATTAATAATAAAAACTAAAAACTCATTTCCACTCCAACGAGATATGTATTTTTCATAGTTTTCACTATTTTTTCTTAATATATATGCAAATTCTTTTAAGACTTCGTTGCCTAATTCTGTTGTGTATTCTTCGTTAATTTTTCTTAAGTTATTAATCTCTATTACTATTACACTAGCTTGAGTAATTACATCTTCATCAGCATTATGCTCAAGTTTTGCATTCATAATTTCTAAGAAAGAATATTTATGATAAGTCTCAGTCAATGTATCAAAACTAGTAAGTCTTTTTAAATGGCTCTTTCTGTTTTCATCATTAACAAATCTAATAACCTGACCTAATTCCATAATAATTTGGGTAAAAAATATAGCACTAACTACGCAAATTATATTGATAATATATATAAATACTTGTCCTGGCTCTTGATACGCCTTGTCGCAATAGAAAAATAAAAATAAATATAACAAGAAATAAACAAAAGGAAATATAAAAATTAAAGCAGAATATTTTCTTAAATTAAGATAATAATAAGATGTAAGCATAATTAAATATAAATCAAATCCATATCCCCAACCAATACTTAAAGAAAAATAAGTAGCTGTAAAAATTGATTCTAATTGAAATAAATACCAAGCATAATGCCTAACGCTTATAAAATTTACTCTTATAATTTTTTTAAACAATGATGATTTAAAAGATTTTTTACCATTTAAAATCTTTCTATATCTATTATAAAAATAATTTTTTTCTCCAAAACTCTTATAAAGTTTTCTACCAACAAACAATAAGAATAAAAAAGCTAAATAATATAAAGATGTTGCAAAAATTTCATAAGAAGTAATTATAAAACCATTGTAATAAAAAATCAAACCAGTAAAAAATCTAGCAAAAAATAAAAATAGACTATTTACTAATATCAAAACTTCATATTTAACCACTTTAAACCTTTTAATTTATATCGTCATATCCACTTTTATACAATATATACTCACGACCCATTGTTTTTGTTTCATATTTTAATTTTACGGTTTCATTTATTTTTTCTAATAAAACTTTAGGTCTTTTTTGAGTATCTATATGCTTGTGGTATTTTGCAACAATTTTTAAATAAATATCAAAATTATCTTTTTTCTTTCTAATCATCTTATCAAAATCTTTGCTTATTGATTCAAGTAAGAAATAAAACTTAGAGCTTTCTTCTTCTAAAATTAATACAAAAGTATTTAAATCCCATTTAATTATAATTTCATCATTAGGATAATAAACTCTTAAAAGACTTAAGAATTCATTCATTACTTTATTTTGGTAGTAGTAATCTATCTTAAAATATGAATCTTGGTCTTTTTGAACAAAAGCTATCTCAAATATACAAACATTAAGATTATTGTATTGATTTTGTTGTCTTTGTAAAAGCAATTGTGTGAAATCTTTTTTATCAATTAGATTGAATTTAGTATGTATTTTTTTAGTTATTTTTATATGACTTTTATTTACAGATAATTTTTCTATATCTTCTATTGATTTTAGACCTACTACATGGTTGCTAAATACTATGCTAGAAAAAACTACAAAAACAGAAATTATAAATAATAAATTAGAAAAAAAACTCTCCTTATAATAAGGATGCCAAAAATAATAATCAATTAAAAATAAAGATATAAATATAGTTAATAGCACTAAATAAGTAATATTTGCTATCAATAATCTTTTTTTAGAATCATTTATAAACATTATATAAATCAAAGTGGCTAGCAAAATAATATATAAATGAGCCCCGCCTGCCATAGAATATAAATATATATTACAACAAATAGCAATGATTATACATGCCCCACCACCCATAAAGCTAAACCAGTCAAGATACCTTGCTACTGATTTTTTCTTTCTATTTAAAAGTAAGGCATAAAATAAACAAGCACAAACAATATACAAACTTGATATAAAAAATTCTTTAGCAAAAAGCATAGTAATACCTAAAAAACCAAATGTAATAATTATGGTTAATATTAAAATTACATAAATTCTTTTTAAGGTAATATTATGATTTCTTATATCTTCATAGGTATCATAAAGCTCTTGTATAAATTCTACTCTTTGACTATCGTATTCTCGCATTATGCCTCGTCATAACTATAATCATCGTCATCATACATATCTTCATCATATATGTTATATTCATCAAGACTGCTTAATTCATCATCAAAATCTTGCTCAAATTCGTCATCAAACTCATCTAACTCATCGTCAAATTCGTCTAATTCATCATCAAAGTCATCATATTCACTAAAGCCATCTAACTCGTCATCTTCATAATCTAAAAACTCATCATCATCGTAAGCCATATAATTTTCCTTAATAAAATTAAAAATGCTAATATACCATTTTATTTATATTATTTGTTAAAATCTAAGCAAAAATAAAGGAAAAAAATGCAACTTACACACATAAACGAGCAAAATAATCCTACTATGGTTGATGTTAGTGATAAACAAATTACTAAAAGAAGAGCTTTAGCAAGTGGCAAAATCACAATGAACGAAGAGGCTTTTAAAGCAGTCTTAAACGGAAATGCTAAAAAAGGAGCGGTAATAAATACAGCTATTGTTGCAGCTGTTATGGGAGCTAAGCAAACATCAAATTTAATTCCAATGTGCCATCCACTACCAATTAGTAAAGTTGAAGTAGATATTGAGCCAATTGAGAATGAATTTGCTTTTAGACTAAATGCAGTGGTAATCACCGAAGGAAAAACAGGTGTAGAAATGGAAGCATTAAATGCTGTTAGTGTAGGCTTATTAACGATTTATGATATGGTTAAAGCAATTGATAAAACAATGGTTATTGATGATATAAAATTATTAGAAAAAGACGGAGGCAAAAGTGGTCAATTTAGAAGAAATTAAAGCTGATTTAAAGATAGAATATCCTTGCAACTGGAGCTATAAAGTAATACTTGATAAAGATGATGATATAAATGAATTAGTAAAAAAGCTAGATATTAAAAATGCAAAAATTGAAAGTTCAAAATCTACAAGTAATTATAAAAGCTATAACCTAAGCCTAGAAGTGCCAAATGAAGCTTATAGATTAGAATTATTTTCTACTCTTAAAAAACATTCTAAATTTGTTTTATAAGGAAAAACTATGAAGAATATATTATTTAATGAAATACAAGAAAAAGCAAAAAAAGAATTTATTAATTCAAACGATGATGGATTAATCGCTAGATTATATACCAAGTATTGTGAAGAGCTAGAGAATTTAGAAGCGCTTACAAATGAGAATAAAAATATAGTTTTAAAAGCCCTTTTAAGAGCAAAAATGTCTATAAAAGAGCAAGAGATTTATACTCTTACAAATGAGCTTGAGATGATTAGAAAAGAGATAAAGTCAAAAGAATTAGAGCTTTATAATATTACAAAATCAAGTTTTAATGAGCTAAGTAAGGTAGTTCAAAATGATATTCAAAAAGAATACCTTGAAGAACTTATGTTAAATGAAGCAAACTCATTACAAATTCTTTACGAAACTTCTCAAAATGCTTTTATAAATGTTCTTGAAACAAATGCGATGATAGAAGAAAGATGCTTTTTAATAAGTAATTTTATGCTAATTAACGCACTTGAATATGCTAAGTTTAATAAGGATAAAATAATTAATGCAGCTGAACTTATCTTAAAAGCAGCACTTGAACTAGCAAATGAATGGCAAAGCTATGCTGAAGAGCTTTTGACTGGAGTATTAAATGGACTTTTAGAAGGTATATTTGCTATCTTAGAAAGGCTTAAAAAGGATTTGGAAGTTAGCTTAAGTGATAATGAACTTGATAATATGAAATTATCTCTTCTAAGTCTTGAGCGTGATTTTATAGCTATGATTAAGACAAATCTAAATAACGATGCTTCTGGTAAGGCTCTTGAAAATATTTTAAACAATAAACTTGATAATAATTTTGCTAAATTTGCAAGATTAGTAAGAGAAAACAAACAACTACTAAATATAAAATTAATCAAATTTCAAAATAGCGAACTAAACGAAAAAATTAAAAAAGAATTAAATACTTTAGAAAAAGCTTATAATGAATTTGATGTAAAAAAATTAGCTTCAAATATTTTCACAAAATTTAAGAAGAACTAAAAAAAGAATTTGAAACTCTCGTTTCAAATTCTAAAAATTATTTAACTTTTATATTACTAAAAATTGCTGGAGTATAATTTACACCCATATTAAATACTTTTTCATCAACCTTTTTAGCATATTCATTTTTTCTATCTTGGTCAATTTTTTTGTATTCAACACCATCTTGATAATATTTTCTTAATATTGCGATTTTTTCTTCATCAGTTTTAGCTGTTTTGATTTCATCAAAAATATTAAGCGATTTATCTAAAGCATTCTCGTGCATTGGAAGTGGAGTTAAAACAAATTTAATATTAGTTTTTTTCAAATCTTCTTCTATATTTTTTAAATGTTCTCTACAATAAGGACAATCAGGGTCGCTAAATACTACCATTGCAGTATTGCTATTTTGTTTTCCTAGATTAATAATCATATCAGGATTTTCTTTAACAAAATCTGTTAATAATAAGCTTAATTTCTCTTGTTTTTCTTTTTCTTTTTTAGCCATAAAACTAGCTTTTAAATCTATACTTTCTTTCATATTAAGCATAGTTGGTGTTCCATAAACTCCATCACTAAAGAAAACATCAGAGCCAACTACAACTCCATCTTTTAATAAATTAAACTCTACCATTTCAAATTTTGAATCAGGAACTTTATCAACTTTTACTAATTCTACTTGAATATTTTCTGGTGTAATTGTTTTTACAAATTCTATAACTTTATCACTAATTTTACTAGCACTTAAAGCGCTTACAACCGACATTGCTAATATTATTTTTTTCATACTAATCTCCTTAAAAAAATAAAAGTTTAATTTTGCATTAAATAGCGTTTATTGTCAATATTTTTTACACCCTTTAAAGTGTCTAAATACTCAAGTAAAGCAATGGCATATTTTCTACTTAAGTCATATTCATTTTTAAGTTCTTGTACTCCTACACCTATTTTTAAAATAGGGCTTATGTTTTTTACAAATTCTTCAAGTGCTTGTGTGCTAATAAAATAATTATGTGCTAATCTTTTTACCTTATTTTGAGAACATAATTTCTTCATAATATCATCACCACTTTTTCTATCTAAATTAAGCTCATCATAGATATTATAAGGAGCTTTTGGGGTTAGGCAATTTAATTCATCATATATTTTTTCTTCATTATTTTCTAATAATTTTTCTAATTTTTCGCCTTTTTTATAAAAAAGACCATTATTAAATTCTAAAAAATCTAAATCTTTTAAAGCCAAATCACACAAAAACTCATCAATTCCTAATGATTTTTCTAAGCTTTTTGCACTTTGTAATGAATAAGGGTTTTTAGTAAAAAGCTCTTTTATATTATTTTTTGTATCTTCTAGGGCTTTTTTTGCATATACACAAGCACCATTTAAATCCACTATCTCGCCTACTTCTTGAGCATATTCTAAGGCTTTTTGCGTGCTTAGATTAAATCTTTGCGGCGCACAAAAAAGCCCAAAACCTGAACTATGATTTTGATTTAATAAAGCAAAAGCACTTTTAAAATCTTTTTGCTCTAAAGCATTTAATAATTCAATCATTTTTGATTTTTTAAGTGGCTCTGTAAGTGGATTTAACACCACTCCACCAGCAACAGCACGAGCATTTTTTAAGATTATAAAAGGCTCATTAAAACTTAGAGCAATTGGTTTTTTTAATACAAATTTTGCAAATCTATCGTATTGTAAAAATTTCGCTTCAATTTGCTTATTAGCAGCACAAAACAATACATTTTCATCATGCTTTAATTTACCTTCTAAAGTAGTATAAATCTCATTTGCACTTCTTAAATAACCCTTAGAATAAATGATATTTCCTACTTTTAAATTCCCTTTAAATACAAAAGCAACCCTAGCAGGTGCTACTACACTTTCTACATTTTTATGCTGAACTTCAATTGATTTTATTTGAATATTTTCTAAATCATCGCTTAAATAAGTTTTGCATTCTAATTTGCCACTTTTTAAAATACCCGTTGCTACAAGACCAATGCCTTTTACATTAAATACTCTATCAACATTGATTTTTAAAGCAAAATCTTCATAATTTGGAACTTTTAAACTCAATAAATATTTTTTAAGCTCATCTATGCCTAATTTGTTTTTAGCACTTACTAAAAATACTCTAATAGGCGTAAAATCAAGTTGCTTTAAAATCTCTTGCTTTTTAGCATCAATATCTTGGCATAAATCAATTTTATTTAAAACTAAAATTATATTCTTTACACCCATAATTTTTAAGATAAAAATATGCTCTAAGGTCTGTGCTTTTAGCCCTTCGTTAATATCTACAACAAGCATTGCGTATTCACTTTGAATACCACCTATCATTGTCTTAACCAAGCTTTCATGACCTGGCACATCAACAAATGAGATATGCTCTAAGTGTGAAAAGCTCAAATCAATAGTAATCCCACGCTTTTGCTCTTCAGGTGTATTATCTCCATCAAAGTCATTTAAAGCTTTAATTAATGAAGTTTTGCCGTGGTCAATATGACCTGCGGTTGAAATTATTAACATTTATAAAGTCCTTCCTTTCTCCATAGTGCGAAATTTTTTTCATATCCTATGCCGTAATCTTCGTAAAATTTAGGGCAATTAATAGCCATTTCTTGAGTTTTGTTTGGCTCATCGTGTGGATAAATATAGTATTTTTCTTTATCAGGATGATTATTGTCTAAATATGTCGGTATTTGTAAGGCTTCATTGTTATTTACAAATTCTAAGGCTTTATTGATTGCTTTATAAGATGAATTTGATTTTTTAGAATTAGCTAGAAAAACTACGCATTGAGAAAGCGTAATTCTTGCTTCAGGTAAGCCAATGTCTTTACATATTTGCAAACACGAATTAGCTATTACTAAAGCATTTGGATTTGCATTACCTACATCTTCACTAGCAAATATACAAAGCCTTCTAGCAATGTATAAAATATCAATACCTGCATTTATCATTCTAGCAAGATATAAGATTGCTGCATTTACTTCACTTGCTCTTAAGCTTTTAATAAGGGCTGAAGTTAGTAAAAACTCATCTTCTTTATTGCTAATATAATTTGGTCTTAGTGCTTTTAGCTTTTCTAGGCTGATATTTTTAAAAACATTTGCGTATCTTAAAAGATTTAGCATTGCTCTTGCATCGTTTGAGCTTGATTTGATTAAATAATCTTTTATTTCTGTGCTTAAATTAGGTTGAGCTTGTTCTAAAATCTCTTTTAATTCATCATAACTTAATGGCATAAACTCAAAAAACAATAACCTAGAGCATAAAGCCTTATTTAGTGAATACAAAGGATTATGAGTACTTGCAGCTAAAAAATAAAAATTATTTTCTTCTAAAGGTTTTAATAACACATCTTGAACGCCTTTATTTAAGCGATGAATTTCATCAATAAATACAACAGGCTTAAAAAGGCTATCTTTTTTAATAACTTTTCTAAGTTCTTCAACGCTAAAGCTAGCACCATCAAACTCATAAAAATTAGTTTTTAATTCTTTTGCTATAAATCTTGCAAAAGTGGTCTTACCTACCCCGCTTGGACCATAAAAAACACTATGCGGAATTTCTTTTGCTTTTATAAACTCATCAAAAATTTCTCTTACTTTATCCTGCCCTACCATTACTATCCTTTAAGGGCATTGTAATGATTTATTTTAAAAACTTAGCAAAGCTTAAAGCAAAATTAATATATTTTCCAAATCCAAATTCTTTTAAAATAAACAATGATATTTCTTTTAAAATATCAGGTTTTACTTCTTTAACTTCTACTTCTTTTTTAGGCATAAATTTATTCACTAATTCACTTGCCTTGCTTACAATTACTTGAGTTTTTGTAGCTTTTCTAGGTTTTTTAAAAAGTGCAAAAATTGATTTTGCAATTCTTTTAATAAACGAAAACATTTTCCAACCTTTATTGATAATAATTTTACAAATTATAATTATTTTTGATTAATAAAGTGATATTATTTTTCATAATCTTTATTGAAATTATTTTTAAATTCATTTTTAACTTTAATTTACTAAAATAAGCGTTTTTTTAATTAAGGAAAGTATATGCAAAATAAACTAAAAGAATATGCAAAATTAGTTGGCAACACGCCTTTAGTTGAAGTTGAATATTTATATAAAAATAAAAAATCAAAAAGCTATTTTAAACTAGAATATTTTAATCCAAGTGGCTCTATTAAAGATAGAATGGCATTAGAAATTATGCAAAATGCTGTTAATAATAATGAATTTAAAGCTGGTATGAGTATAGCCGAAGCAACTAGTGGAAATACAGGTATAGCTTTTTCTGCTTTAGGTGCTTTTATAGGTGCTAGTGTTGAGATTTTTATGCCTTGCTGGATGAGTGAAGAGCGTAAGAAAATAATTAGAAGTTACGGAGCAAAATTAAGAGAAGTTAGTGCTTGTGAAGGTGGATTTAGTGGTAGTGTAAGACTTGCCGATGAGAGTGCAAAAAATGGCAATGTATTTTTACCTCATCAATTTGAAAACGAAAGCAATGTAAAAGCCCATGAAAAAACTGCAAATGAAATTCTAAACACTCTAAAAAAACACAACCTAAAGCCAGATTGCTTTGTAGCAGGAGTTGGAACAGGTGGGACTATAATGGGAATTGGCAAGGTATTAAGACCACTTGGAGTAAAAATATGCCCATTAGAGCCTGAAGGTTGCGCTAGTATGAGTAATCCTGGAGAAAATTCAGAGCATAGAATTCAAGGCATAGGAGATGGTTTTGTGCCTGATATTGTAAAGCTAAATGAATTAGATGATATCATCATAGTAAATGATATAGATAGCGTTATAATGGCACAAAAACTAGCTAAAATCGGACTTGGAGTTGGAATTTCTAGTGGAGCTAATTTCTTAGGTTGTATTAAGGCTAAGGAGCTTTTTGGAGATTGCGTAAGCGTTAGCGTGTTTGCTGATGATAATAAAAAATATCTAAGCACTGATTTAATGCTAAATATGCAAGATGAAGAAAGATTTTTAAGCAATAAAATTGAATTAATCGGATTTAAAGTATTATAAGGAGAAGATATGAAAAAATTAATTTTACTAAGCATAATTTCAAGTATTGCAATGGCAGATTGCTCTTATAAAATCAACAAATTAGAGCGTGAATTAAGCTATGCAAAACAATATGGCAATTTTAATAGAGTTAGAGGTCTAGAAAACGCTTTAGCAAATGTAAGAGCACATTGTGGTGGCGGTAGTGTTTATAATAATGATTATTACACTAGAAAAAATGAGATTAAAGACACTATTGAAAGATTAGAAGATGAAGCTGAACGTAAGATTGATAGGATTGAAGACAAGCTTGATGAATTAAATGATATGAAAAATAGTATGAGTAAAGACGAATACAAAAGAAGAAAAGCAGAATTAAAAGCTGAAAAAAATCGTATAAAAGACGAATATAAAAGACAAAAACAAGCTTTAAAAAACTCTTATAAATATTAAAAAAGCCTAATTTTTTAGGCTTTAATTCTTCAATAATTGCTTAATCGCTAAAGATGATAATAAAAGTCCCATAGAAGCAGTCATTCCCATAAAAGACCCAAGCCCAACACACATTGGCTCTTCTTCGCTATAAGCCATTTTAAATTTACCCTTAAATCTGCGTTTTTTAAGCTCAAGTCTAACGGCTTTTGCTAAAGCACACATTTTGGTCTTATCCCAATTTGCAACCTTTAATTTTAAAGGGTCAATTCTTTTTGCAGCCCCACCACTGCTAATAAAACTAATGCCTTTTTCATAAGCAATTTCAGCTATATCGCATTTAGCTTTAACATCATCAATACAATCAATTATTAAATCAAATTCTTTATCTTTTAAAAACTCTAAAAAACTTTCTTTAGTGATTAATAACTCATAGCAATTTGCCTTATAAAATTCAGCAAAAACACTAGCCTTACTAAGTCCAATATTTTCAGAATGTAATTGTCTATTTTGATTACTAGCTTCAAAATAATCCTTATCAATTCCACTTACATTAATACCAACTCTAGCAAGTGAGCTAAAGCACATACCACCAACTCCGCCAAGCCCACAAATTAGCACTTTTTTTGAACTCAATTTATCATAATTATCTTGAAATAATAATCTAGCTCTTGCAAATCTCTCACTCATTTTCTAACCATTTCTTTACTTTTTTTAATTCTTTTTTAGCCGTTAGATTTAGCTTAATTGGAGTAATACTTGCATAACCTTGTCTTACATAATCAATATCATCATCTTTTGCTTTTACCTTGCTTAAATCATACAAGCTATCTAGCCAATAATACTCTAATCCTCTAGGGTTTTTACATATTTTACTTGAGAATTCATATCTCATTTTACCCATCTTACAAACTTTATAACCTTTATAATCACTCTCACAACTTGGATAATTTACATTTAAAAATCTTCTTTTTTTAAGTGGATTAAGCTTAAGTAATTTTAAGATTAATTTAACAGCAAGTTTGCTTGAACGCTTAAAATCTATATCTTTTTCATAAAGTTGAGAAAAAGCAATCGCATTCACTCCACAAAGCACACTCTCCATACAAGCAGCCGCCGTGCCTGAATAGGTTATATCTTCAGCTAAGTTTGCTCCATTATTAATCCCACTTACTACCAAATCAGGTAATTTATCCTTAAAAATAGTGCAAAATGCAAGATTTACGCAATCACTTGGTGTGCCATCTTTTAAGGCATAATAATTTTTCTTAATTTTTACAAAACTTAGTGGATGATTTAGTGTAAGCGAATGCGCACAAGCACTCTTATTGCTCCAAGGAGCAACTACAAAAACCTCTAAATCTTTAATCTTTTTAAGTCTTTTTCTAAGCGCTAGAAGACCTGGTGCATCATAT
Source organism: Campylobacter sp. RM12654 (assembly GCF_020137585.1). Taxonomy (NCBI): domain Bacteria; kingdom Pseudomonadati; phylum Campylobacterota; class Epsilonproteobacteria; order Campylobacterales; family Campylobacteraceae; genus Campylobacter; species Campylobacter sp. RM12654. Next base: position 55,052 of record NZ_JACGAR010000008.1, on the reverse strand, counting down.
CCATCATCATTGGTTAATAATATTCTCATTTTTACCTTTTCATATCAAAATCTATAAATAATTTTATTTTTTTATCATTATTAAATAATTCTAATCTATATCTCATAGTGCTTAATAAACAAGTGCTTACTACAAACTCACTTACATAATCTCCGTTATCAAGTCTAATAAGCTCGGCATTTATAACACCCATATCCATATTAAGCCCATATAATTTAAGATTTAGATTATCGTATTTAGGTAAGCCTTTAATTATTAATTTAGTTTCTTCCATAAATCTTATCGGACGATTAATAATTTCAAAACTAATTTTTCTACCTTTGAAATCTTTTTCGCATATATCTTTATTAATAGAGCATTTAAGTGGAGTGTTTAAATAATTTTCATCAATTGTTTCATCATCACAAGCTATGAAAAATAAAGCTAAAAATATTAACACAACTCTCATTTTAAATTCCTTCTAATAGCAACTAAACTAAAGATTGTTAGGATAATTACGCTAATTATTAGCCATAATGGACTTTCAAAATTGCTCTTTTCTCCTGCGTAAGAATGCTTACCTACTAAATAATAATTCACTCCAAAATAAGTCATCAAAATAACGCCAAATCCCCACATACTAAGAAGCGCGTATAATAGTTTTGATTTTAATTTTAAATGCACCAAAATTGCATATATTAATATACTTATTAAAGACCAAGTCTCTTTGCTATCCCAGCCCCAGTATCTTCCCCAAGACTCATTAGCCCAAATTCCACCCAAAAAATTCCCGCAAATTAATAATAATAAGCCTAAATGATTTGCTAAATATATTTGAATATTTGCCTTATCGTAAGGTTTTTTAAATATTACGCATAATAAATAAGAAAAGCTAATTAAAGCACTTAAGCCAAAAAATCCATAAGAAGCAGCAATTAAGCTTACATGAATACTAAGATAAGGAGAATTTAAAACAGGCAATTTGTAATTTGTGGATTAACATCATTAAGCTGTAAATATAGCACAAATAATAAGCATAAGCTAAGTAATAGATTTTTTCTAAAAACAAGTCCAGCAAAAACGGAGCTTAAAGCAATATAAATTAAACTCTCATAAGTATTGCTTAAAAATATTTGAGTTTTAATCTGTGCTTGGCTAGGTAAAAAATCAAACTGATTTTGCAAGTTTTTAATCTTAGATAAAATCTCATTAGCCTTGCTATAATCATTAGTTTTTTTAGCAATTACTAAAGAGCTTAAATATTCATTAATTAGCTTTTGATTATCCAAGCTTATATTATTTGCAAATGGGCTTTGCAAGTGGTTTTCATCAGGAATTATCTTAAATAATTCTGCTGTAAAAATTAAATATAAAATATTCACACTCTCATCAACTCTAATCAAATCCTTATCATAATCATTAAAATTCGCTTCTCCTTTAGCATAGGTTTTTTTAATTTCATCTTTTAATTTATAGCTTGAACCATCGTAAAAATCACTAAATTTTGCTTGTTTTTCACAATTTAAAAATTCTCTTAATTTAGGATTTTTGACCCTAATTAATCTAGCTTCATTTACATAAGTAACATCAGTAATTAATCTAAATATCTCTTCACTTGCAGCGTTTTTATTAGGACAACCAATTTTATTGCATAGCTCTAGTGAAAAAGTATAAAATGGCAAAAATCTATCATTTAAATCTTGAATAATTAAAGAATTTAATTCATTTATATGAGAGTTAAAATCATTTGCTTTTAAATTTGGACTAAGAATTACTATAAAAACAACACTTAAAGCCTTAAAATATTTTCTAGTTTTTAGACTAAATAAATTTAAAAAACACCCAATAAATAATAAAACATAGCCAATATAAGTAGGAGTTTTGCCTAAATCTTTATTAGCACTTAAAATCGTGCCTTTTAAATCTTCATCATAAGAATGCTGAAAATACCTAATACCTTTATAATCAAGCACTTTATTCATAGCTATTTTTACATCTATTTTTTGATTATTATCTAAGATTAATAACTCACTTTCATAATCTTTTGCACTCTTGCTACCTGCATAAGTTATTAAATTAAATCGTTTTAGATAAATATCAAAATCAAGCTTTAAGCTCTCTTGCTTCCAAGAAATATCATAATCATTTATCTTAATATTATCGTTTAATGCAAGGATTAGTTTTTCTTTTGAAATTCCTGATTTAAATTCTACTCTAATCGCTTGTAAATTACCCCCACTCATACTAAGTGCGTCTTTTGAATGAACTAAATAATTTAAAGCCGAAAAAGAAAACTCATCTAGCAAATATATACCATCTTTTAATTTAAAATCACTGCTTAGAATTTGATTTAAGAATTTCATTTCTTGATTAGTGTTTATATAAAACTCATTATCTTTTATATAAAAATTAACATAATTAGTGCTTGTTTTGTTAAAGCAAAAATCAATATTAGCAACACTAACGCATTCATTATAATTAATCTCAACATCACTATATCCATTATCAAAATTAAATCTTAATTTTAAATAACTAGGGTCGTTTAAATCATCACTTTTTACCTTAGTAATCCCTGCTTCATTGCTAAAATCAACAAACCTTAAACTTGCATTATCAAGTTTTATAATCTCATTTAAATTACTAGTTTTACTGATTTTATCATTGTGTTTTAAGACTAATTCAGTTTTTGTGCTTTTTATCTCATTTGCTTTATTATCAACCCTTAAATGAATAATGCCTTCAAAACCAAAAAAATGAGTTAAAACAGCACCAATAAATATAAAAATAAAAGAAATGTGAATTAAAAATAATGAAATATTTTTATAAAGTTTGTATTTAAAAATCGCATAAATCACACTTAAAAACAATAAAACCATAATCAAGTGAAAATACCAAGCATTATAAATGAAACTCATAGCATAACTTGTGCCTTTTGCACTCTCAATAAATGTAGCAACCCCACAAAAAATAGCGAAAATTAGCATATAAACTAAAGAAATCTTTAAATTTAAAAATTTATTTAAAAACATTATTGTCAAAACTACTTTCTTTTAAAATCATTCTTAATTGATAAAATTTATTATCTAAACTTAAAGCTATATTTTATAATAAAAGCCTTAAAAAATAAGAAAATTAATTAAAATTATTTAATACATTTTTTCTCCTTTTTGAATTATTTAAATTATATTATAATTTTTATATTTTTTTAAGAAAGCTTTAAATGAAATTGGATTACACTTCATTGTTGTAATTTTAATTTTAAGGAGAAAGCTATGAAACGCTTGTTAGCACTAGGTAGTGCCTGTATTATGTTATATGCTAATAATATAACACCTCAAGCTGATGGTATCGAGCCTAGAACTCTACACGATTATGTAAATCAAGAAACTGATTTTATAGAGTTCTTAAAAGACCGCCATCCTATGTTTAAATACGAAAAGGAAGGAAATTTAGTTGGAAAATATTCTATTTCTAATCGCCAAGAAGAATTCGTAGAATTCGGTGGGCATGGAAATTATGAAAAAGACACAGGTCGTTCTGCATCAATTACATATCGTCTAGGTATGGAAAGTATTTTAGATTATCCAAATAAATTCGTAGGACCTAAAAAATGTGGTGAATGCCACCCTGCTCAATATGAAGCTTGGAATCGCTCACGCCACTCAAAAGTTATTCGTTTTCCTGATGAATTAGAAGAAGCTGGAGGAGACCCTAAAAAACCTATGTATGGAAGCAGCGAAGCTACAATTTTACCAAAAGGTGTTGAAGCTGATGATGTATTTGTAATTGTAGGAACTCCTAGAACAAAATATGGTTTTATTGATAAATGGTTAGTTCGTGGAACTTATCACATTGAAGATGGAAAATTAGCTGATGGAACAGGTAAAATGGTTGCTGGAGGTAATCAATTCTCACGCCTTTGGGTTGAATCACTTACACCTGAAGTTGCGAAAAAAATCGCTGAATTCTCACCTGGCTTTCCTACAAAATTAGAAGATTTTGGCAAACAAACTTCAAGCGTTTGGGGAATAAACTCTTATGGTTCTACTTATAAAGAAAAAATGATGTTTCAACCTGCATCTGCATATTGTGAAGTATGCCATAGCTTTAAATTTGACTTTAAATCTAAAGAAGAATTCTTAGCAGCAATTGGAAATAAAGACGAGCTTAGAAAACACGCAATTTCTAAAGGAATTAGCTGTGAAGAATGTCACGGAGCTGGAGCTCACCTTTATGGAGCAAGGGGTGCTGGTATGCCAAGTAATTGCGAAAGATGCCATCAAAGATTTGCTTATGATAGCGAAGATGCGAAGATTGACCCAAGAAAGCCATTTAATAGCTACTTTAAATCAGCGTGTCCATCTTGTGGAACTGAAGGCTCACAAATGTATAATACTATGCACTATGATAAAGGTATGAGATGTTCAACTTGCCACGACCCACACGAAGTTACTGCAAATGATTGGAAAGACCCTTATACAAAAGTAGGACTTAAAAAAACTTGTAGTGATTGTCACGAAACTCAAGCTGAAATGTTTAAATACGGCGGAGCACACGCTAAAGATAATTGCACAGGCTGTCATATGCCAAATATGATGAGTTGTGAAAACTTTGCAAGCGTTCAAAACCCTGATAAAGGTGGATTTGACAATGTTCGTGCAAGTCATATATGGAAAATTTATGTAGATAAAGATGCAAAAACTCTAAACCCACCAGAAGGAAAACCAAGAGACCCACAAACAACTAAAGGTTGGACAATTGCTAGAAAAGATGGCAAATTCTTTGTGGATTTAATGTGGAGTTGTGGAAGAACTAGCTGGAGTGATGTAAATCTAGTAGGACCTGGGGCAAGTGGTTGCCATAGTGCTGTGCAATCAACTTTACCAAAAGAATTACACTTCACAGACCAAGAGCAAATCTATGATAAAGTTATGGAATGGCAATTACCTGTTAAAGAAGGCTTTAAAAAACTAGAACTTGCAATTCGCAAAATTGATAGAGAACAAGCAAAAATGGATAATCTAAGCACAAAAACTAAATCAGAAATTATCCTACTTACAAAAGAAGCAAGAGCAATTTATGAAAAAATTGAAAAAGATGGAAGCTGGGGCGTTCATGGTCCAAAATATGCTCTAAAACTAATAAATGAAGCATTAGTTTATGTAGCACAAGCTCAAGATTTATTAGATGGTAAGAAATAATAAAAGGTTAGGAAAAATCCTAACCTTAGTGAAAGGATAAAATATGTTGCTAAGACTTATTTTTGCCATCTTTTTAAGCTTTAACCTTTTTGCATCGGAAGGCGATTTTGCAGTAGTTGAAGGAGTAATTCCTATATCTATGGCTGATGTAGAAAAAGAATTAGGTAAAAAAGATGTATATATATTTGACGCAAATACAAAAGAAGAAAGAATAAAATACGGCTATTTAAAAGGCTCTATTTTTATTAATACACCTGAATGGGTAAGTTTATTACCTAGCAATAAAGACGCTAAGATTATTTTTTATTGCTTAAATAGAATGTGCTATGCAAGCTCTGATGCTGCATTAAAAGCACAAAAACTAGGATATACAAATGTTCGTGTAATGCTAGATGGAATTGAAAGCTGGATTCTTAGTGCAAGACCTATTGAAAAAGGCGGCATAAAACCACTTGTAAAAAGCCATGATATTAATAGTTGGCACGAAGGAAATGAAGTAAGTAGTTTTAAAGATGAATTACATAAGAATTTAAGATTTGGTAACCTTCCTGCTTGTAGAGATTGTCATGGTGCTAGTGGAATTATCAATGATTTAGCAAACGACAAAGACAATGTAAATGCAAACTGCACTAGTTGTCATAAAGAAGTTAAGGCTGAATTTAGCGGAAGTGTGCATGATAAATTCACAAATCCAAGAGAAAAATCTCCATCATGTTCGGATTGCCATAATGTACATGATAAACAACAATTAACCTCTTTAGCTGTTAAAAAACTAAGCGATGTAAAATGTGGAAGTTGCCATGAAAAAGAGCAAAAACACTATCACGAAACTTTCCACGGAAAGGCTATGGTTTTAGCAAAAGATGGTGAAAGCAAAAAAATAGCTGCTTGTTTTGATTGTCACGGGGCTCATAATATTCATAAACCAAAAGATGAAAAATCAACTTTATATGGTGAAACTAGAATAAAAACTTGTGAAAAATGCCACGAAGGAGCTAATGATAACTTTAGTGATTTTATAGCTCATGCTGACCATACTGATAAAGAGAATTTCCCTTTACTTTATTGGGCTTATGTGTTTATGACAGGGCTTGTAATATCAGTATTTGCATTCTTTGGCTTACACACATTCTTGTGGAGTATGAAACTAATTTATATGAGTATTAAATATAAAGATGAGTGGCGTGCAGCAAAAGAAAAAATGCATAATGACAAGGTAAATATTAAACGCTTTAGCACCTTGCATAGAATTCAGCATTTCTTTGTAGCTTCAAGCTTTTTAGGATTAAGTTTTTCTGGCTTACCGCAAAAATTCTATACCGCTCCTTGGGCTCAAACTATGATTGATTTAATGGGCGGAATTGTAATGGCTACTAAAATACACCATTTTAGTGCGTTTATTATGATTGCAGTGTTCTTAAGCCACATTGCTGAAGTAGTTTATAATTCTTGGACTAAACGTGATGCTATTCGTGATAATAATGGAAAGCTAAGCTTTAAATTATTCTTAGCAAAATTATTTGGACCTGATAGTTTAATGCCTAGAATGCAAGACTTAAGAGATGTTGTAGCTCATTTTAAATGGTTTATTGGAAAAGGCGAAAGACCTAAGTTTGATAGATTTACTTACTGGGAAAAATTTGATTATATAGCAGTATTTTGGGGTATGTTTATCATTGGCTTTAGTGGTTTAGTATTGTGGTTTCCGGTTGAATTTACGAAGATTTTACCTGGCTTTATGCTAAATCTTGCAACGCTTGTGCATTCTGATGAAGCACTTTTAGCTACAGGATTTATTTTTGCGGTGCATTTTTTCAATACTCACTTTAGAGCTGATAGATTCCCTATGGATATGGTTATCTTTAGTGGAGAACTAACTGAAGAAGAATTAAAGCACGATAGACCTGAATGGTATGCAAGGCTTAAAGCTAGTGGAAAATTAGACGAACTTAAAAACGAAAGCAATTCTTTTGCTAAGTATTTTTATTTTGCAAGAGTTGTTGGATTTTTAATGTTATTTACTGGACTAATTTTTCTGTTCTTAATAATTTATGCCTTTGCTGATATGTTGATAGGATAAGAGTATGAAAAATAAAGATGCTAATATGATTTTAAGTTTTACGGCATCAAGTTTAATTGCTGCAGCACTAATTCTTAGTGCTTGCGGCAATGAAGCTAAAGAGCCTGAAGCTGTGGTTAAAGACTTTGTGCTTTTATGTGAAGCTGGGAAAATGAGTGATGCTGCTAAATTACTTGCTAGTAAAAATAATGTGGATTATTTTAAGAAGTTTCAAGATAAAGGTAAGGATATGATTTTTATAGATTATGATTATAAAGGTAATGATGATACTATAGAAATGAACTTTACTAAAAAGAACAAAAGTAGCGAAATAGCAATAGTTCAAGTAGATACAAACTACAAAATCCAGCAACATAAATTCAGTAAAGATGTGATTTTACACAACGAAAATGGCGAGTGGAAAATCTATGAATACCCAAGCTTATATCCTGTAAAGGTCAAATAAGTCTAGTTAACTAGACTTATTTAAATTCTTTTTAATTGCTTTTAAAATTACTTGAAAAAATGAAAATATCAAAATAAAAATATCAAAAAAACAATCATTTATATTATCAATGCCTAAGATAAAAGATATTGCTAAAGATAGCAAAAATAAAATTGATAGAATTTGATTTAGCAAATACGAAATTATAAAAATTACAAAAATTATTAAATAATTTAAAAAACCATTTTCATAATAAATATCAAAAGCAATAATATTTAAAAATGATAGAAAAAATAAAAGATTGATAACAAAAATATAAACATAAGCCCTAAAATCAAGCAATTTGCCTTGATTAAAAATTATTAATAGCAAAATTAAAACACTAAAAATACTAAGATTAGAAAATATACTATAAGTATAATCATTCAAACTCAAACCATTAAATATAGATATATTTGTCAAAAAAATTATCGCTAAATATATAAAAATTTTCTTCTTAATTGTAAGTTTTTGAAAAATACTTGCAAAAATTGATAAATAAAGTAAAGTATAAATAAAGTGCATTTTTAATCCTTTTTGTTAAATAAAAATTGTTTGTATTGAATAAAATCACGATTATGTGTGTATGTAATATGAGCTTTATTATCGCTAATAAATACACTTGCATAGCTCATTTCTTTACCTTTATCAATATCTAAAATCCTATGAAAATCATTATAATCTTTCATAATAGCAAGGCTTAAAGTATTTCTTGAGCCATCTTTATCACTATTAAAAAGCAAGAAAATATCATTATTTACTTTGAATAAATTAATAGAATTATCATAATTTTTTAGATTTGTTTTTGTTAAATCATTGCAATTTAAAAGATTATCACAAGTCATAGTATAAAAATCATAATTAGCACTTTTGCTAGACCTAAAAGCAAATAAAGCTAGTTTATCATTAATAGCAACAACACTTGGCTGAAATAAATCTTTAGCATTAGTGAGTTTTTTGATTTTTAAAAGTTCGCCTGAATTATTAAATACTAAAGCTAAAGGATATTTATTGGCTAATTCGTGATAAATCGGGAGTAAAAAGCCAAATTCTTTACCTAAATTAACATAAATAGCATTGGCTCTTACAAGATTACTAATATTTGCAAAAGGGCTTAAATGAAGGACTTTTTGGAATTTAAAATCAATATTATCAATACTGCTAATATAATGATATATTTTGCTATTTGCCCAGCCGCCAAAACTAACTCCTACAACAAATAAATGGATTTTATTATCTGTTTTGACTAAGGTTGGATTTCCAATTTTTTTAATATATTCTTTGCTATCTTTCATAAGCTTTTCTCTAGTAATTAATGCAAAAGGCTCTAAATAATTTGTGCCTTGATAAATACTCGCATAAATTGCTACATCTTTTGCACCTTCTTTAGAACCTGCAAAAAATACGCTAAGCAAATAATCATTATTAAGAGATATTGTGCTTGAAGAATGTGCTGATAATACACCTTGTTTCATTGGTATAGAAATGCTTTTTAGTTCTTGGATTGTTTGGGTTTTGTGGTTGGTTGGTTTGGTTAAATAAGTAAAATTTATATCTTTGTTATTTAATAAATACCCCCCCCCATAAAAATAAACTAAATAAAAATAATGTGAGTTTTTTCATCTTTGTCCTTTGTGGTTTTTTAAATCATAACTAACATTTATAAATTAATAATTTTGAAGTTTTATTTTTTCTGAAATTAAATCATTGAACCATTCAATATTTTTTTGTATATCTACTTTTCCATTTGTTATTTTTGCAATTAATTCATAATTTTTAGTGTTATCATAAACCAAAATCTCATCACACAACGGCATAATTTTTAAAAGATTTTGCATACTTTCGTAATATCTTTTATCTATTAAATGTGGTTCTATATCATGTCCACCTTTACTAACTCGTATTTTTACACGCTCTTTTGCTGTTTGTGGGCTATCAAGCCCTACAAAGCGTAAATTTATTTTGTAATTATTCTCTTTTAATTCATCAAATAGATTTAATATAGATTTTCCACAAAGTGTAGTTTCTTGATTGAAATTAAGTTTATCATCTATATAAACTTTACGCATTGTTATAGCTATTCTTGAAGCACGAACTTGAGTTTGTCTATCTCTATAGTCTCCAATACTTTGAGCTATTTCATCTACATTTATACGATAGCCTAAATTTATTCCTTTTTCTAGTGTTAAAAAATATAAAGTGGTTTTTCCTGCACCATTTACACCAGCAAAAATAGTAACTATAGGTTGATTTATCATAAATTTTCCTTATATAGATTTTAAGTAATTATAATAAAAATTAAATAATTTTATTAATATAAAAAACTAAAAATATTTTATATTTATTTATATCTTTTTATAAATTTTTAAAAACAATTGCTAACCCGAATACTTAGAATTTAAAAAAAATCAAATTAAATTCCAAATCCAAAAAATATCAAAAATAATAATTTATACCTATTTTAAATGTTTCGTTTTTGTAAAAATATTTTTGAAATTCAGCAAAAATCGCAGTGTTTTTATAAATCTTAAAATGAGTTTTGATACTTAAAATATCTTCTAATAAGCCGTGCTTATAAAAATTCTTATGATAACTTAAACTAAGCTTATTTGCTTTATAAGATAGGCTTGTAATTATTTGATTATTAAAGCTCAAACCATCTTTATAAGCTCTAAAACCACTTAAAAATGATAATAAAAAATACTCATTAACAAAACTAATCCCACCTAAAAGCTCCACATTTGCTAATTTATCATCTAATACATCATCATAAGCTAATTTAAACAAAAAACTTGGCTTATGATTTATATAATTAAAATCACTTAAACTTGCAAGTCTTAGCAAGATTAGCTCATCTAATTTAGACTTTTTATCATAATTAATAGTAGTGCTTAAAAATTCTATCCCGATACCTTTATCAAAACCCAAATCATCTTCATAAATATCGTGCAAGGCTGGTCTAATTGATAATAAAGCTTTCTTTTTTGTATCATAAGCAAATGATATTTTGCTAGGATAATTAGCCTTAATTATGCTTTCTTTTGGAGTTTTTAAAGGAAGCTTTGCTATTTTGCTTTGAGATAAATTACTAGATATTTTATGAGTTATTTTTTTGTATTCATCTACACTAAGCTCATTTTTACTAGCATAATACTGACTAAGCTCGTTTGCTAAGGCTAAAATAGAATAATCATAATTTGGCTCAATTTTACCTAAAGCTATATTTTTTGCTAGATTTATCTCATCAAAACTCAAATCTTTTGCTTGATTTAAAATGGTATTTAACTTTGATGCTCTATAGTGATAATCGCTAATTAGATTAATATCGTTGATTTTTTGTATAGTATTGCTTGGGATTACGCTATAAATAAATTTATTTCTTAATTTAATATCAGGATTTGCATTCTCAAGTAACCACAAAATATTATAAGAGCAATTTTTATCAAAAAACAAATAAACCGAACTACTATCCTTAATCTCCCATAAATGCAAAATCAGTCTATTTACTTCTTCTTCATTTAATTTTAAATCATACTCGTAAAGGTCTCTATTTTCGCTATCTTTGTATGTTTTTAACATATCATAATAAGGCTTTAAAGAATACTTGCCAATGTATCCGCCAAACAAACCTTTAAAGGCAAACATTAAGCCATTTTCATCTTTTTCATCAACATCGGCAGCATAATTAATAGCGTAAGATAAAAGCCTTGAATTGTAATTAGAATTAATTAGCAAAAATGTATGCCCAAACATTGACGCTGGGGAATTTAAATAAGCAGCTGGAAAAACTATGCTAATTGATTTAGGACTAATATATTCTAAGAAATTATTCAAATCAGAACAATTTAAATCCTGATTTTTAGTAAGTTTTAGAGATTTTTCTATGTATTTTGCCCTTAAAGGAAACTTGCAAATAAAGTGCAAATTATCATTATCATTGCTAAAAGCTATAGCAGAATCTTTTTGATTTAACTCTTCTTTTTTGCCTAAATATATTTCTTTTTTTAGAAAATACATATATAAATTAAGCTCAAATTCTGATTTTAAATTCCTTTGATTTGAATAAAAAAATTCTTTATTAATTATCTCGCTTTTATTATTTGTAAAGTGAAGGAGATTTTTCCATTCTATTGTGTTAAAAACTTGTTTTTGATTAGCTTGTTGAATAATTTCTAAAAACTCATCTTTAGAAATACTTAATTTAGAAAAATCAAGATTTAATAATTCATTATCTTGTGCCTTTGCAAAAATACAAAAGCACAATAAAAATAAAAACTTTTTCAATTATAAAGCAGAAGCTCTATCTAAAACTTGAGCACCTACAACATCGCTTGAATTGTAAATAGCTAAGTAATTTGCTCTTAAATTAGCTTTAAATAAATCAGCGTCTTTTACTTCTAAAAGTTCAGCTAAAGTATCTAAATGCTCGCCCATTCCTAAAGCAGCTTCATTTGATAAGGCGTCAAGATTTGCATTTACGAAATTAATTGCTTTTTCATTATGAACTAATCTTGTTTCTTGGCAATTTAGTGTTCCTGTAGTAATACCAAAAGTTTGATTACCTGAAGTTCCGTTTGTAGTAGCTTGTAAAGCATACATAATTGCTGAATCAGGGTTTTTAATAATTATAGTTCCAAGTCCGCAACCTGTTTGAGTATTTGCACCTGCAAATAAAGAAGTGCTAATCGCACCAACAACTACCAATGAAGAAAGTAATTTTCTCATTATAACTCCTTTTAAAGTATTAAAAAAACAAATTATAAAACTATATATTAACAATGAGTATGAATGGTGCGCCCGAAGGAATTCGAATCCCTGACCTTTTGAACCGCAATCAAATGCTCTATCCAGCTGAGCTACGAGCGCATAAAATAAGTTTTTGAAATAAAGTGGCGGACAGAGAGGGATTTGAACCCTCGAGCCCCGATTAAGAGCTGCACCCTTAGCAGGGGTGTGGTTTCAGCCACTCACCCATCTGTCCAATAAGTAAAACGCATATTATATATTTTAAAAATTAGATTTAGCTTAAATTATTCCAAAAGTTGTAATTTTTCATCACATAAATTTTTCCAATCACCACTTTTGCATTCTTTTAAAGTTTCTTTTGCTTTTTCAAATTCTTTATTTTTAATTAGCATACTAGCTTCTAAATATTTTGCATTGCTGTATTCTTCTTCGCTTAATTTTAATTTATATAAATCTATAAATATTTCTTTAGCTTCTTTTATATTATTTTTATTAATTAAAGCATTTAAAGTAATTAACTCTATCTTAGGACTATATAAATTAATACCTAAATAATTTTGTATATTAATTGCTTTTTTACCATAAGTAATAGCTGAAATATCAAGATTATTGTTTTTAAAGTAATTTAAAAATTCATCATAAACCTCAACTAATCTTAATCCATTGCCGTATTTTTCAAGCTGTTTTAATGAAAAAATAGCATCATTGTATTTGTTTTGCTTAATTAATGATAATGATAAATAATAATATATCTCAAAATATTCTGGTTTTTTAATATTAAATCGTTTATTTAAAATAGATTTGATTATATTTTCCACATCTTTATACTGCTTATTTAAATATAAAAGTTTTGCTTGTTTGATTTTATAAAACACCAAATCTTCATTTTCAAACTTAATTGCAAAATCTAAAGCTAATTTATTTTCTTTTTTTCTCTCTAGGCACTCTAAATATTTCATTTTATTAATGACTTTTTCATCACTTATAAAATTATTATTTTTTATGTATCCTAAAACTTCATCGCAATCATCATCATCTAATGCAATATTTAATAAATTAATCAAGCTACTATCATATAAAGAAATTAGCTCTTCATTTTCACTATCTTTTATTTTCTTTTCTAGTTTTAAAATCTTTTCATAATCTTTTTCTTTATACAATAATTTAACTTCTTCATAAAGAGCTCTTTTTGATATGTTATTATCATATTTAGCCATTAAAAAATTATAATATTCGTGCAATTTAAAGCTATCTTGTTCATCTTTTTCAAAATATAAACTATCAATAGTTTCATCAATAATATTCATATATTCGCCATTAGGAAATAGCTTTTTATATTCATTTAAATATTCATCAGCCTTTTTATAATCATTATTTTTAGCTAAAGAAACCCCTAAATTTTTTAATACCCTTTCATAATAAGGGTCTAATTTATTTGAATTTTTAAATAAAAACTCATAAATAGGAGCACTAATATCATACATTTTTTCCTTGAAAAAATCATCAGCTAAACCCAATGTTTTATCCTTATCTTCTAATAAATATTGCTCATTTGCATTAAAGACTTTTAATACAAATTCCTTAGCTTCCTTTGCTTTATTATGACTAATATTGATTTTTGCTAAAGATATTGCAGCTTTACTAGCCAAAATCGCATCATCTGAACTAAATAAAATATTATTATAAATAATAGTAGCAGCATCTCTTTTGCCATGAGATAGTAAAAAATCAGCATAGTTTAAACTTGCCAATTTTGTGTAATAAGAATTTGGGTGCTCGTTATTTAAAATATCTATAAAATATTCAGCATCACTTCTTTGTTCTAATTTTAAATAAGTTTTTACCATCATTTGCAATATTTCAGTGTAATTCTCATCACTTGGAAAAACCCTTACATAATCTTTTGCACTTGAAATAATTTCTTCACTTAAAGTGGTATTTTCATTTAGCAAATTAAACATAGCTCTAATTCTATACAAATAAAACTCGCTTATAAAAATACTATTTTTATATTTTTCTAAAGACATATTGCATAAATCTAATAGCTCTTTATATTGCTTATTATCGTAATATTTTTTAATACTCAAATAAGAATTAATATCACTATTATCGCTAATATTTACAGGATTTTGGTCTAAATCAAGTCCTTCTATAAAAGGAGTTTGTAAATCAGGAAAAATCACATCAAAATCAAGTCCATTAGGACTTAACACTCCTTGAGTATATGGAAAAAATATAAAAGTAAAATTTTTAGAAACTTTTTTGCTAGATGCAAAAACCACATTAGTATCATATAATTTTTGCTCGCTATCAACAATACTAACATTTGTTTTAGGGTAAATATATATATCTAAAGTATCTTTTGAATTTTTAAATTCTAATTTGAATAAGGTTAAATCTTGATTTGATAATAACCTTGATTTACCCTTCACACTACATTTAAAATAAGGTTTTAAATTCTCATCTTGTAATTTATCACAAGTTATATCAGTATTGTTTTTAATATGTAAAACTGATATATTTTTATTTATTTCCTTGCCAGAGTTTATATATAGTTCAAAAGAATATAAATAAACGCAAAAGCAAAGAAATAATATTTTTTTCATTATTTAATATAATCTAATCCAACGCTTGCAACAAAAGAAGCAATAACTGCTAAAATTAAAACTATTTTTTGAGCGTTATTAAAATATAAAAATCCTATTTCTTTATCTGCAAAAATTGCTTTTATAAATCTTAAATAAGCAAATAGCATAATAATTGAGCTAAGTGCCATACAAATTGCTGCATAAATATTAACATTTAAAGCTATATTAATTACACCAACCTTAGCAAAAAATACACCAAATGGTGGCAATGCTGCAAGATTTAACAATAATACAACAATACAAATTCCTAATAAAGGATATTTCTTAAACACCCCTTTTAAATTCTCATAATTTGTGTCTTTAAACGCACCTAAAAACATAAATAATGCGATATTTACAAATGCAAATGTTAAAAAATAATATAAAAACATTTGGCTTGATAAATGAAAAAATGCAAGGGTTGAATAAGCAAACGATGAATGTGAAACAGAGCTATATACTAACATTGATTTTGCATTATCTTGCTTTAATGACATAACACTAGCAAAAAGCATAGAAGCACAAGCAATAATTAAAATAATCTCACTTACATTGAAGAAATTTTCAAATGAAATCATAAATCTATATGCAAATACCATCATAGCTATTTTTGGAACTATTGAAATAAATCCAGCTAAACTTGAATCAGCCTTTAAATACACATCTTTAAGCCACATATGAAGCGGTGCTACTGATAATTTAAATAATATTGTAATTCCTATCATAACAAAGGCTAAAATACTAGCCGTGCTAATTGTAGCTAATGAGTTTAGTTCTAAACTTGCACTATCAAAATAATACATTGCAGAACCCATAGCAAAAAATGCTGAACCTAACATTCCGTAATTAAAGTATTTAATAGCACCTTCAATTGCTTTTTTCTTAAACGCTATTAAGCTATAAAGTGCTAAAGAAGAGCCTTCAAGAGTTATAAAAGCTACTATTAAATTATTAGTGCTTACCATAAAATTTAAACAAGCTATCATCATTAAAAATAATGCAAAAAACTCACCTTCATCAGCTCTTTTATTAGCAAGTAGAAAATAAATAGCTGATAGATTGATTAATATACTTGAATATTTTGCTAAATTATCAAATATAAATAAATCAAAAAAACTCTCATCATAAGGGCAATTAAATTGGCAAATAATAGCAATTATTAAAGCCACAATACTAAGCCCTTTTAAAGCTCTTAAATCAAATTTATAAAATAAATTAGCAACCAATATAAAACAAGCAAAAACTATCAAAGCAAGTTCAGGTAAAATAAGTAATACATTTAAATCAAGTTGCATTCTATCTCCTTATACCGCAAAGTTGATATAATCTAAAATTATATTAGGATTTACTCCAAATACAATTATAATCAAAGCTATGAAAGATAAAATTATTATCTTAGATAAACTAACCTTTATGTCTTTAGCTTCATTTTCTTTACTTAAAAAGCTATTTCTAAACATATTTAACATATAAACAGCTCCAAGTATCACAACTAAAGTAGCAAAAACTCCAGCCATCTTACTAGCTGCAAATACTCCATAAAGAACCAAAAACTCACCTGCAAAGCTTATAGTAAGTGGTAAAGAAATTGATGAAAATAATAAAACTCCAAAAATAAATGTCAAATAAGGCATATGTTTAGCTAAGCCCTTTAACTCACTTAGATTATAAGTTTTGTAATTATCTTTTAAAATTTCAGCGTAAAAAAACATTGCCCCACTTACAATAGCATGAGCCACCATATAAACAACAGCTCCACTTAAAGCAATTGGATGCATAGAAAAAATACCTAAACAAATAATTCCTAAGTGTGATATTGAACTCATTGCACTTAATTCTTTATAATTTTTCGCATTGCTTGCTAGAAGTGCTGCATAAATTGCTGAAATTATACATAATGTATAAATTATCCCACTAAATTCATTAATGCTAACAGCAAATAAAGGAAGGCAAAACTTAATCATTCCAAAAGGCGCCATTTTAAAACTTGCAAGCATTACAGAAACAAAATTAGGTGCTTTTGAATAAGTTTTAATAGCCCAACTATGAAATGGAAAAATAGGAGCTTTTATAGCAAATGCTAAGAAAAATCCTATAAATAATAAAGTATTTTCAATAGGACTTAAATTTGTAGTTGAGAAATAACTAATATCAAAATTTAAAATCGCATCATTAACTCTTGCATTATAAGCTAGATAAATCATAGCAAGTAGCATAAAAATTGAGCCTAAAAATGCAAATACAAAAAATGACCTAGCTAGTTTTGCTTCATTGTTTTTAACCATTAAATATAAAAGTGGAAATAATGAAACTTCCCAAAAAATATAAAATAATAAAGCATCATTTGCTAAAAATAAACCATTCATACAAGCACTTAAAATCATAGCACTTATTAAAAAGTCTTTTGTTTGTTTAGAAAAAAAGCACATTGACAAAAATAGCATTAAATTTGCCACAAAAGCTAAAGTAAATGCTATCTCATCAGCTTTTAAATTAATCCCAAAATTAAAAGCTTTTATTAAAGTATAGTTAAATGTATGAATTTCATCAATTATTACATAATAATTAAGGCATAAAATTATAAAAGAAAATAAAATTCCGCTAATTTTAGAAGCCTTATCATTTATAAAATATGCACTAACCCCAAAAATTAAAGGTAAAAATATCAATAAACTAAGCATATATCACCACCATTGTTAAAAGTAAAAACACACAAAATGCACAAATAAACACAATGTGAAGAGTTAAGTTATTGTTTTTGTTCTCACAAGAAACAAGACTTAAAAGCTTTTTAGGACATTCAAAAATAAATGAATATAGACCTTCTTCAAATCCTGTTAATACTTTAGCTAAACATTTATAAGGTTGTATGAAAATAATCTCATATAATTTAGGTATATAATATTCATTTTCTAAAAGCTTTTTATATTTACAATTGCAAGTTTCTTTTGCACCATTTTTATAAACTACTATAGCTAAAACTATTCCTACTATAGCAACCACTAAAGAAATAGCAATTAATACATAATTATGGTGTAATTCTTGCATAGGAATTCTAATAAAATCAAAGAATTTACTATCCCAAAAACCTGCAATAATTGCTAATATTGCTAAAGGTAGCATTGCAATTAATGCTATAGGTTTTGCTTCGTGTGGATGGATTGTGTGATTTTTTGGAGCAAAAAATACCATCATTAATAGTCTAAAACTATAAAACGCTGTTAAAAATGCTGTAAATAATAAAACAGAATATAAGCCAAAATGCTCTGTTACAAATGCAAAATCTAAAATCTTATCTTTTGAGAAAAATCCTGCGAATGGATAAATACCACTTAAAGCTAAACTTGCAATTATCATTAAAACTGCTGTAACTTTCATAGGTTTATATAATTTACCCATTTTGTAAATGTTTAATTCATCGTGCATTGCGTGCATAATATTTCCAGCACCTAAGAATAATAATGCTTTAAAAAATGCGTGAGTTACTAAATGAAATAATGCTATTTTATAAGCTCCTAAACCACAAGCTACGAACATATATCCAAGTTGAGAAAGTGTAGAAAATGCCACAATTCTTTTTAAATCTTTTGCAGCAATTGCCATTGAAGCAGCAAATAAAGCTACAAAAGCACCTAAACAAGCTATAAAATAACTTACATTTGGAACTTGCGAAAATAAATCGTGAGAGCGAATTACCAAATAAACACCAGCAGTTACCATCGTAGCAGCGTGGATTAATGCTGAAACTGGTGTTGGACCTGCCATCGCATTTGCTAGCCAAGTATGGAATGGAAATTGAGCTGATTTACCCATAGCACCAACAAATAATAAAGCAGCAATTAAAGTTAATAAATTAGGATTTAACATTTCGTGAAAGCTTAATATAGCAAATACTTCTTTATAACTTAAAGTTCCGAAATTAAAATATATTAAAAATATTCCTAAAAGCATTGCAAAATCGCTTATTCTATTCATAATAAAGGCTTCATTTGCTGCTAATGAGAATTTTTCATTTTGATACCAAAAGCCGATTAATAACCAAGAGCATAGACCAACGCCTTCCCATCCAACAAATAATAATAAGAAATTATCGCTCATTACTAAAATTAGCATACAAAATACGAACAAGCCTAAAAATGCAAAGAATTTATTAAAACCTTCATCGTGCTCCATATAATAAATACTATAAAAATGCACACAAGTAGCAACTAATGTTACAACGCACATCATAGTAAGGCTAACAGAATCTATTAAAAAGCCGAAATTAACATTTAAAATTCCTATCCAATGACCCAAACTAATATACAAATTCTTATCTGCTAAATAATATAAAGATATAAAAGCAAAAATACAAGCTAAAAGCATTAAATAAGAACAAAAATAACCTATTACTTTATTTTTTGGAGAAAAAGAATAAATTCCTGCAAAAATTGCACTTAATAATGGTAAAAATAAAACACATAATAAACTCATTTGCACTCTCCAAAATCTAGACTTTTATCGCGTCTATATTTAATCACACAAAAGCTAAGCCCAATAGCTACTTCGCAAGCTGCTATTGCCATAATAAAAATAGCAAAAACTTGCCCATCTAAAGCATTGTGCATTTTTGAAATTGCTACAAAAGCTAAATTTGCAGCATTTAACATAATTTCAGTAGATATAAAAAACATTATTAAATTCTGTCTTTTTAATACTCCTACTAAACCAATCAAAAACAATACAATTGATAATAATAAATAATTCATTGTTCTTCCTTTATCTTCTTTGCTACTAGCACAATAGCTGCTATTATTACCATTAGTAAAACCACTGCAACTATCTCAAAAGCTAAAAGGTATTTTGTAAATAAAATAATCCCTAAACTACGAGTATTTTCAAGCTCTTCGCTAACCAATAAACTTGATTGAGATAAATTTAACTTAAATCCTAAAGTCATAATTATCATAAGAACACTCGCTAAAATACTTAAACTAAAAAAAGTTTTTTTATGTTTTAGCTTTTCTTTTAATTCTTTGCTTAAATCAAAAAACATCATAGCAAAACTATAAAGCCCTAAAACAGCCCCACTATATACTATAATTTGAGCAGCACCCAAAAACTCTGCTCCTAATAAAAAATAATGAGCGCTTAAAAATACCATTCCGCAAGCAAGAGAGCTAAGAGAATATAAAATATTTTTAGAACTTACCGCAATTATAAAAAATCCCGCAACTAAAGCAGCGAAAATATAAAATATAATTAACTCAAACATCTTTTGCCTCTTTATTCGTTTTATCTTCTTTTGTATCGCTAGAATTTGAAATTGAAGCTTCACTTTCTCTTGCTTTCATTACATCATAATAATTTGGCGTAACTTTTACAAAATCATCAGCATCAGCTCTTAAACTTCCAGCACCTTCAAATTCAACTTGATTAATTAGATTATCAATTGGAGTTAATATATCTTTTTTATGTGCAAAATATGACCTTTGCTCTGCTGCATTTTCATATTCAACACCATGCACGATAGCAAGTTCAGGACAAACCTCAGCACAAAATCCACAATAAATACAACGACCAAGATTAATAGAATAATTACTTACTAATTTTCTACCATCATCGCCTAATTTTGTCTCCATTCTAATACAATTTGAAATACAAATTTTTTCACACAACCCACAACCAATACAGCGTTCATTTTCGCTTTCAATAAATCTTTGCAATCTATGCACAGCACGATAACGATTATCTAATTTGATTTTTTCCATTGGATATTTAATAGTTGCTGAATTACCCCTTTTTAAGGTTTCATTAATTATAAATGCTAAACCGCTGATTAAATCAGTATTTAAACATCTTTTAACACTTCTTATAAATTTTTCATAAGGAGTAAGAATTAATTTTCTTTTTTCATCTACTACATAATATTTTTTCATATATTCTCCTTATAAAGCCAATAACGCAGTTATGATTAAATTCGCACCCGCAACAGGTAATAATATCAAATAGCTCATTCTCATAACTTGATCAGCCCTTAAATGTGGGAAAGTCCCCCTAGCCCAAAAATACCAAGAAAATACAAAGCATATTTTTAAAATCATAGCAATAGCGCCTGGTATGAAATAAAAATCGTTATATCCACCTAAAAATAATAAAGTAATCAAAATTGAGCCTAAAATCATACTAGCATATTCGCCTATAAAAAACATTCCCCAGCGAAGACCACTATATTCAGTGCCATAACCTGCAACCAATTCAGGGTCGTTTTCTGCTAGACATAAAGGAGTTCTGTTTGTTTCAATAAAAATTGCTATTGTAAATAAAACAAATGCAATTGGTTGTTTAAATACTAACCAAGATAAAATTCCACCTTCTTGATAAGCGTTAATATCAACTAAGCTCATAGAACCAGTTAATAAAACAACAGCTAATAAGCAAAGACCACTAACGCCTTCATAAGATATGATAGTAACAAGCCCCCTAGCACCACCTATTAAAGGATATTTACTAGAACTTGACATACCGCCTAAAAATATAGCATAAGCACAAAGCGATGAACATCCAGCAATGTATAAAACTGCTATATTTACATCAGCAATAATTGGTTTTATCGTATGCCCAAATAATGTAAATTCAGGAAAAATCGGCACAGCAGCAAAAGCCATAAAAGCACAAATTGCTGATACTAAAGGAGCTACTTTAAATACTTTACTATTTGTCATATATGGAATTAAATCTTCTTTTGTAAATAATTTAATCATATCAGGAACAATTTGTAAAACACCAGCAGGTCCTACCATATCAGGCCCAAGTCTTCTATGAACATAACCTAAAACCTTTCTTTCTAAATAAGTTGCAAATCCAGCTAATGAAGCAAAAATTGCAATTACTAAAAGACATTTAATCAGCGTAACGATTATAAAAAACATAGTCTCACTCATAGCTAATTTCCTTTATATTTAACGCATAGTAGCGTCTTGTTTTAAAGAATTTATAAGGATTAATCTTATCATCAAAAGTAGGTAAATAAGCACCATTTTCAATATTCTTATCTAAAACTACTTTTATAATAATTTCATCTTTATCATCATAAATCTTAACCATAGAATTTTCTTTTAAATTATGTTTAGCTAGATAATCTTTACTTGCGTAAAGTGAAGCACATTCGTTAAAAAAGCTTGATTTATTAGTATATTTTGATAGATTTCCAATTGGGTTTGCAAGTATTACAATATCATCTTTTTTACATTCGCAAGTTGATTTTATATTTTGTGGAATTTGATTATCTTGTTTTAAATTCTTTACAAACTCACAAGTATCAATTAAATACCCACGATGATTATTTCCTGCATTATCATAATGATTTGTCAAATCATCAAAAGCAATATTTAAAAAGCCTTTATCTTTAGGTAATTGCTCTGTATATTCAATCGTATAAAGTGCATCTAATCCAAGAGCATTTGCTAAATCATTTAAATAATATCCTTTAAATTTAAGTGCAGCATTCGTAGGAACAAGCCTTTTATCATAATTTACAAATGTTCCTTCTTGCTCAAGTAGATTTGAACTAGCAAGATTATTATGCTCATCATTTGAGAATGAGAAATCTCCACGCTCATTATATCCTAGCGTAAAACCATCACTAGCTTTACTTAATTTACACAATAAACTTACACCTAAAGTATTAGTGCGTGGTGGGATTAACATAACTTTAAAATCAGTTAATTTTTGGATATTTGCAAGTAAATACGCTAAATATTTTGCATTTTCATGGTAAAAATAATCATTTCCGATAATTAAAGTAAAATTAGCTTTTTTAAGTAATAAATCTTTTAATTTATCTTCATCAAATCCTAATTCTTTAGCTAGACTTGATTTTTTGATTGTTTCTTGCTTTTTCTCTTTAATCTCATTGCCTTCAGCATCTTTACTTTTAACTTCTACTTCAATTTGTTCTTCATAAAAAGCGTCTTTGATATATGCTAAATCCTGCGGCAAGTCTTTTGCAAAATATTGTAAAATAAATTCTAAAACTTGAGCTTCTTTACCATAATCACAATTTACACTTACGAAATTCTTAGCAATTTTTGAAAATTTTGTATCTTTAATAGGATGAAAATAAAGTCCAGCACCCTTATTCATAACAATTGCATTATTTACCTTATAAGATAAAGTAGGATTATCGTGTCTTAAAAAACTTCCTGCAATTACGATAAAATCAGATTTTTTAACATCATCACTACTTGCATTATAAAAACTACCTGAATGAGCGCAAAAAGTCTTTAAGAAATCTTGAAAACATAAAGCTTCATTATTTACTAAATTAAAGCCATATTTTTGTCTAAGTAATTCTAAAATATATGCTTCTTCATTTGTTATATAGCTATTAAATTTCACATTTTTAATTTTATTATCTTTAAACAACGATACTAAGCGATTAAACTCTACTTCATCTTTACCTTTACAATCACTTGCTATATCATAAGCAAATCTTGCAGCCTTATTTAAAGTAGTAAAATGAAAATCATTTGAAACTCTATAAACCATCTTAGTATTATCTTTAATACTTTTTTGTTTAACATCATAATACATAAGCTCACAATCACTACTATGTGGATTACTAGCAGGTATGCGAGTAAGTTCCCAAGCATTTGAGCGATATTGAAAATTCTTATTAATAATTGCACCGGTCGGACAAACACTAACACACTCAGCACATTCTTGACAATCTAAAGTTGTTCCATTTTGTGGAGCTATTAGTGATTTTTGAAATTTTGTCCAAACTGCATAAGCATCTTTACTCATAGTATCTTTAAAATCTTTATCAGGCGCATCTCCACCACGAGCTATAGTTTTTAACTCGCTATCTCCGATTTTGTCCTTACATACGGTAATACATCTTTCACAAACTATACAAAGACTTGGGTCATATTGTAAAGCACCCCAATCTTGATGTCTTCTATCTATTTCTTTTATCCAATGATTTTGAGTATCTACTTGTGCTTTATGCGTGAAATTCTGTAATTCACATTCTCCACTTTTATCACAAACTCCACATTGTAATGGGTGATTTATGCAATAAGTTTGCATAATAGCATTTCTTTCGTCCCATAATTCTTTAGTATTGCTTAATACCTGCATTCCATCTTTTACTTTAGTATTACAAGCGTATGAGCGTTTGCCATCAATTTCAACCATACACATTCTACAAGCTAAAGTTGGACTGCAATCATTTAAATAGCAAATTGCAGGTATGAAAATATCATTAGCACGAGCAACTTGTAAAACATAATCGCCATCATTAGCTAAGCATTCTTTACCATTAATGTTAATTTTCATTGCTTACTCCTTTAACCACACAAGGACTAAACGCATAAGCATTATCTTTTTTACTTAATGCAAATAATCCTTTTAAACTATTATCAATTTTTACTTTCTTTTTTAATGTTTTAGTTTTTGTTTTAATTTCTACTAAATCAAATTCTTTAATTTTTGCAAGATTTGCAAAAGCTGGACTTACTATAAAATCATCATTATCTAAACATTCATATAAAATAAGCCCATTATTATCATCTAATTCAACCAACTCAACATCTTTTAATTCATAATCAAACATAAGTTTTAAATCAAAATGTTTAGCCAATTTACTTGCAAAATAATATATACTTTTGTCTTTATGATAAAGCAAATTACTATCTAATAAAATTAAATCAGCACTCTTTAAAAATTCTAAAATCTCACTAGCTTCTTCTTCTCCAAAACAACTCTCAGCACTAAGTTCGCCTATATCAAATTCGCTTAAATTAAGCATAGTGCAAAACAATGCTAAAACATAGCTTTCGGTTCCTAGTTCGCATTTATAAAATTTTTGTTTTAATCTCTCATCGTAAAAACTACCGATATTTACTATTTCATCTTGGCTAAAATGACTTAAGACTTCTTTACTTGCATAATTTAAGAAGCTTAATATTTTCATTTTGCTTCCTTTTTAATAACTATAGTCCAATCACTTTGATTAAACTTAAGTGAGTTCATCATCTTACAATTATTATTAGCTACAAATTCATAAGATTTATCAATATTAGAAAAATCTCCGATTTCAAATAAAACAACCAAAACTTCATTAGCTTTAGCATTATCAATATGAGTTTTTAAATCAGCAAATAAATCTTTACTTTTTCTAAGGTCAATTCTTCTCATCTATCAATCTCCCCTAAAACAATATTTGTTGAACCCATAATAGCCACAACATCAGCCACATAAGTTCCAACCAAAAGCTCTTCATAAAACGAACAATGCCAAAAACTAGGAGTTCTAGCTTTAAGACGATAAGGTCTAGTTGAACCATCACTTTTAATAAAATATCCAAGTTCTCCTTTAGGACTTTCTGTTGGCACATATACATCTCCAACAGGTGGGCGAAGACCTTGAGTAACTAATACGAAATGCTGCATTAAAGAATAATTTTGAGTCATAATTTGTTCTTTACTTGCACTTACAAATTCTTTATTGTTGCAAATTAATTCAGGAGAACTCTCTCTATACATAGGCACTAATTGTCTAAGTATTTTTACACTCTCACGAAACTCTTGCATATAGCATTTATATCTTGCGTAAGTATCTCCTTGGTTTGCAACGGGAACACCAAATTGAACTTCATTATAAAGCAAATATGGCTCTTCTTTTCTAATATCCCATTCAATTCCACTTCCACGAAGCATTACGCCACTACAACCCCAGCTTAATGCTTGTTCTTTTGTAACAACCCCAACGCCTTCTGTTCTAAGACGCCAAATTCTATTATCATCAAGTAAGGTTTCATAATCTTTTACATCGTTTAAGAATTTATCACAAAATGCTAATAATTCTTGAGTGAAATTAGCTGGTAAATCAAGCATTGCACCACCTATTCTCATAGATGAATGCGTAAGTCTTGCACCACAATATTTTTCTATTAAATCCATAACATATTCACGCTCTCTAAAGCAATATAAAAATACAGTCATTGCTCCAATATCAAGTGCGTGAGTTGCAAGCCATAATAAATGACTAGCAAGTCTATTTAATTCTAATAACATCATTCTAATGATTTGAGCTCTTCTAGGAATTTCTAAACCACAAAGCTTCTCAACAGCTGCTACATAAGCATAGTTATTTGCACTTGCTGCTACATAATCCATTCTATCAGTAGTTGGAATAAATTCTTGATAAATCATATTTTCAGCCATTTTTTCCATACCACGATGCATATAACCAATCATTGGAGTGCATTTAACTACTTTTTCCCCATCAAGCTCTAACACTAATCTTAAGTTTCCGTGTGAGCTTGGGTGCTGAGGACCAAGATTTATAATCATTCTGCCATCTTCTTTACTAAAGGCTACATTTTCATAATAAGGTTTTAACTTTGATGGTATTTGCATTATCTTCTTCCTTCTATGAATTTTGAATCAGCACGCTTAACTTTCTTAACAAACATTACGCCTTCATCTTCTTGATATTCTTGTTTATAAGCAATACTAATAGGCTCAGCTCCTTTTGGAACTTCGTGATAAATTCTAGAAAAATTATTTGTATCATTACAATCAACTCTTCCTGAATCACGATTTTCAGGCCCTACAACTTCACGATATTCCTTACCAAAAATTCTATCTATTTCATACCATTTGGCAAATTCATCTCCTTCTAAAGGATAAGATTTTTTAAGCGGATAATCAAACCAATCATCAGGCATTAATAGTCTTTTTAAGTTAGGGTGATTAATAAAATTTACACCCAACATATCATAAGCTTCTCTTTCAGACCAATTTAAACCCTTAAATACACAAACTCCACTTTCAATAGTTTCATCTGCCTTACAGGTTGTAACTATTCTAAGCCTTTGTTTTTTATTCATATTTAATAAAAGATATTGAACTTCATAAGAATTATCTTTAGCTAAATAATCAGAACAAATCAATTCAGTAAAAGTTGTAAAACCTAAATCTTTAGCCTTTCTTAAAGCCTTTAAATTATCTTCTTTATTGATTATAAAAACTGCAATATCAAGCTCAATAAAAGAATTTAAAACAGAAAAATTATTATTAAACTCATCAAATAAATATTCAAATTCACTACCTTTTATATCAATTTTAGTAGTTTGTGGTGCGTGATAAAATCTATCTTTGTAGTAGTCTTGCTTTTGCGCATTAATCTTGTCTTTATATTCTCTCATTACACCAACCTTTTTGCTGCTATTTTTTTAGATATTTTTTCTTTTCTAATTTTCTTTTGAAGTATCATTAAAGCAAACTGAAAACTTTCAGGGCGTGGAGCGCAACCAGGAACATAAATATCAACAGGAACTATCCTATCAACACCTTGAACTGTTGAATAAGTATTAAACATACCACCAGTGTTTGCACAACTACCAACAGATATAACCCACTTTGGATCAGGCATCATATCGTATAATCTTCTTGTAAATTCTGCATGTTTTTTACTAAGAGTTCCAGCTACAAGCATTACATCGCTATGTCTTGGACTTGCTCTAAAAATAGTTCCAAATCTATCAAAATCATACCTTGAACCACCACCAGCCATCATCTCAATAGCACAACAAGCAAGACCATAAGAAAATGCCCATAAAGAGTTACTTTGACCCCAACCAACTAACTTATCTACCGAAGTTAAAGCTATTGGCATTCCATTTGTGTTTAATTGATGCTCTGCCATTGTAACGCTCCTTTTTTATACGCATAGATAAAACCAACTAAAAGTAAAACAAAAAAACAAACCATTTCAATCAATGCAAAAAGTCCTAATTGCTTATACATTAAAGCCCAAGGATACATAAAAACAACTTCTATATCAAACAAGATAAAAATTAAAGCAAAAATAAAAAATTGTGAATTTATTTTAACTGCTTGTTTTTGCGGTAAAGGTCCGCACTCATAAGGTCCTAAGCCTAATTTTTTTCTATTTTTTCTAGCTAAAGAATTTCCTATTGTTTTTGCTAAAAAAACTAGTCCAAAAAATAAGCCTGTAGCAATAACTAACATTGCTAAAATGCCGAAATACTGAATATCCACATCTGAACTAGACATTTTAATTCCTTTCAAAATTTTTTTGGATTTACTAAAAAATAATTCGTAAATGATAGTGAAAAAAACTTAATTATTTCTTGTTCTCAATTAAGGTTAAAAGTATTAAAACTTTTTTAAGAAAAATATTATATAATCACGACTTTTTAATAAATTTTTTGAAAGGATGAAACGTGCCTACCATAAATCAATTGGTTAGAAAAGAACGCAAAAAAGTGATTGTTAAATCAAAATCACCAGCGTTAAAAGATTGCCCACAAAGACGTGGCGTTTGTACAAGAGTTTATACTACAACTCCTAAAAAACCTAACTCAGCGTTAAGAAAAGTTGCAAAAGTTAGATTAACAACAGGATTTGAAGTTATTAGTTATATTGGTGGTGAAGGACACAACCTACAAGAACACAGCATCGTTTTAGTGCGTGGCGGAAGGGTTAAAGACTTACCAGGTGTTAAGTATCACATCGTTCGTGGTGCTTTAGATACTGCAGGTGTTGCAAAGAGAACAGTTTCAAGATCAAAATATGGAACAAAAAGACCAAAGCCAGGTCAAGCAGCAGCTCCTACAAAAGGCAAAAAATAAAAACGAGTTTCACAGATTTGCAGCTTAGATATGCGGCATAATTTGAGTAAATTATAATTTAAAGTTGAAGAGGAAAAAATGAGAAGAAGAAGAGCACAAGTTAGAGAAGTTCTAGCTGATCCTATTTATGGTAGTAAAGTAATTACAAAATTTATTAATTCATTAATGTATGATGGTAAAAAATCTGTTGCTACTGAAATTTTATATGGTGCGATTGATTTAATATCGTCTAAAAATAGCGAAGTTAAAGGTATAGATGTATTTAATGATGCTATTGAAAATGTAAAACCTGTTTTAGAAATTAAAGCACGCCGTGTTGGTGGTGCAACTTATCAAGTTCCTGTTGAAGTTCGCCCTGTTCGCCAACAAGCACTAGCAATTCGCTGGATTATTCTAAACGCTAGAAAAAGAAGCGAAAGAACAATGATTGAAAAATTAGCAGGTGAGTTAATGGATGCAGCAAATAGCAAAGGTGCAGCATTCAAGAAAAAAGAAGATACTTACAAAATGGCAGAAGCGAACAAAGCATTTGCACATTATAGATGGTAAAAAGGAGTTAAAATGGCAAGACAAACTCCTTTATCTCGTGTTAGAAATATTGGTATTGCTGCGCACATTGACGCAGGTAAAACTACAACATCAGAAAGAATTTTATTCTTTACTGGTATGAGTCATAAAATTGGTGAAACTCACGAAGGTACAGCTACAATGGACTGGATGGAGCAAGAAAAAGAGCGTGGTATTACAATTACTTCAGCTGCTACAACTTGCTTTTGGAAAGACCACCAAATCAACCTAATTGACACCCCAGGCCACGTTGACTTTACTATTGAAGTTGAGCGTTCAATGAGGGTTTTAGATGGTGCTGTATCAGTATTTTGCTCTGTTGGTGGAGTTCAACCACAAAGTGAAACCGTATGGAGACAAGCAAATAAATATCATGTTCCAAGAATAGTATTCGTAAATAAAATGGATAGAGTTGGAGCAAATTTTTATAATGTTGAAGCACAAATTAAAAATCGTTTAAAAGCTAATCCAGTTCCAATTCAAATTCCAATTGGTGCTGAAGACACATTCCGTGGTGTAGTTGATTTAGTAAAAATGGTTGCTTATGTTTGGGATGATGATAAAAAACCAACAGATTATACAGAAATTGAAATTCCAGCTGACTTAAAAGAAAAAGCTGAAGAATATAGAACAAAATTAGTAGAAGCAGTTGCTGAAACTAGTGAAGAACTAATGGATAAATACCTAGGTGGAGAAGAATTAACAAACGATGAAATCTACAAAGGTATCAAAAAAGGTTGCCTTGACTTATCAATTATTCCTATGTGCTGCGGAACTGCATTCAAAAACAAAGGTGTTCAACCACTACTAGATGCTGTTGTAAAATATTTACCAGCTCCTGATGAAGTTGCAGATATTCGTGGTCAATATGAAGACGGCACAGAAACAAGTGTTAAATCAACTGATGATGGCGAATTTGCAGGATTAGCATTCAAAATTATGACTGACCCATTCGTTGGACAACTTACTTTCGTTCGTGTTTATCGTGGAAAACTTGAAAGTGGTAGTTATGCTTACAATGCAACAAAAGATAAAAAAGAAAGAATTGGTCGTTTATTAAAAATGCACTCAAACAAGCGTGAGGAAATTAAAGAACTTTATGCTGGAGAAATTGGTGCTATCGTAGGTCTAAAAGATACACTAACAGGTGATACTTTAGCAAGTGAAAAAGATAAAGTAATTTTAGAAAAAATGGATTTCCCTGATCCTGTTATTAGTGTTGCAGTTGAGCCAAAAACTAAAGCTGACCAAGAAAAAATGGGTATCGCACTTAATAAACTTGCACAAGAAGACCCAAGCTTTAGAGTTTCAACTGATGAAGAAAGCGGACAAACTATTATTTCAGGTATGGGTGAATTACACCTTGAAATCATCGTAGATAGAATGCTTAGAGAATTTAAAGTTGATGCTGAAGTAGGTAAGCCACAAGTTGCTTATCGTGAAACAATCCGCCAAAGTGTTGAGCAAGAATACAAATATGCAAAACAATCTGGTGGTCGTGGTCAATATGGACATGTATTCTTACGCCTTGAGCCACTTGAGCCAGGTAAAGGATACGAATTCGTTAATGATATTAAAGGTGGGGTTGTTCCAAAAGAATATATTCCTGCAGTTGATAAAGGTATTCAAGAAGCATTACAAAATGGTGTTTTAGCTGGATATCCTGTAGAAGACGTAAAAGTTACACTATTTGATGGAAGTTATCACGAAGTTGACTCAAGCGAAATGGCATTTAAATTAGCTGCTTCAATGGGCTTTAAAGAAGGTGCTAGAAAAGCTGGTGCTGTAATACTTGAACCTATTATGAAAGTTGAAGTTGAAACACCTGAAGATTATATGGGTGATGTAATTGGAGATTTAAATAAACGCCGTGGTCAAGTAAATAGTATGGATGAGCGTGGTGGAAATAAAATCATCGCAGCATTCTGCCCACTTGCTGAAATGTTTGGATATTCAACTGACTTAAGAAGCCAAACACAAGGTCGTGCTACATATTCAATGGAATTTGACCACTATAGTGAAGTTCCAAGAAATGTTTCTGAAGAAATCATCAAAAAAAGAAATATGTAATATCTAAACTAGGGATTTTAATCCCTAGTTCTTCAAAAAATAATAATCAAATCTTTTAGTCCTCATAGCTCAGCTGGATAGAGCGTAGAATTCCTAATTCTAAGGCCACAGGTTCAAATCCTGTTGGGGACACCACTTAATATTTATTTTAAAATATATTTAAGCTTCTAAAGTATTTTTTATAATTATTATATATTTTTATCTTTACTTATAAAAATATATAATAAGACTTAAAATATTTAAAAAATTACTAAGAAACAATCATAAATAAATAGCGAGTGATAAAGCATAAAACCTAAAAGGCACAAAGAAAGCGTTTCTACTATATTTATGTGAGATATAACCAATCTAATAATTTAACTAAATGTATAAGTGATTTTGCATTCTCTTTATTAATTACTATTAAAAAATACTCTTAATATTTTAAAATATTAATTCTAATATATTTAATCGTATTTAAGCACTAATTTTAAGCTTAATATATTGATTTGTATACTAAAATTGCAAATGCTAATGCAGTATAATTTATGTATTTGAATTCTAAAATGTTTAAATATATTATTTCCAATTAACTAAACTAGCAATTATCAAAAATCTTAAATATTCACGGATAAGACTATGATTATTAAATGTAACCAATATAGAGAAAATAATATTGTAATTATTAGCATATAAATTATAGCTTTATACCATAAGTTTAAATAAATATAAGAGCAGTTGCAATACTTGAAATAAAAAAAGCTTTTATTATCAATAAAAAACATATATTATAAATTAAATACTACAAACCTTATTTTTATTTTACAAATACTATCACTATACTTTTCTAATTTATAACATATACTTAAAATAATTATCTATATATTATTTATAAATAATTTAAAATAATACTTTTAAAATTTTATAAAATAATATATAAAAAATATATATTTGTTTAAATTAATAGTATGAAAAACTATATTAATTTATTTAAATAAAATTAATAATTTAGGTAATTAATTAATAAATATTATTAAAAGATAATATATTTTATTTAATTATTAATATTAGTTAGTATAATTCAGTTTTAATTTATTTTTAAGGAGATTTTATGACTTTTACAAAACCTAGCGATAGGCGTTTGGCTTTATCTTTTTGGATTGGAATTCTAGCTGGAATATTCGGTGCTATTGTTAAATGGGGCTGGGAAGTGCCATTTCCACCAAGAAATCCTAATTTTGTTTGGCCTCTTGATGCATTAGAAAGAACCACTCCACCTAAAATATTTTTAGAACAAATTGGTATGCCTACTGATTTTACTTATATGTTTTCAGGTATGGATATGCCTTTATCAATTTTCATTGTTCATGTTGGATTTTCAATCGTATTTGGTGTTATGTATTGTATGATTGCAGAAATTTGGCCTCGTATTAAAATGTGGCAAGGTGCTGTATTTGGATTCTTCGTATATTTATTCGCGCATGTAATTGTAATGCCTTTAATAGCACAAGTTCCTCCTTTATCACAAATTCCATTTGATGAACATTTATCAGAAATATTTGGACATATTGTATGGCTATGGGGAATGGAAATAGTAAGAAGAGATATAAGAAATAGAATTACAAAATCACCTGATATTGAATAAGCTTTACACACCTTTTATAGGTGTGTAAATTAATTTTTACTTGCACTAGCTTTTATAGCTTTTATAAAAGCACTTCTAACAGCTTCATCTTCTAAAACATTAACACCTTTTATACTAACTCCAGCAGGAGAACATACGCCTTCTTTAATTAATGCTGGATGATTATTAGCAATTAAACTCTCAAAACTGGCAAATAATGATTTTACCAACTCATAAGCTTTATCGTTTTTAAGCCCTATGCTAACTCCACCATTAGCTAAAGCTTCAGCAACTAATGCTAAAAACGCAGGGGCACAACCATTAATAGCCATAGCTAAATTAAGCTCATTTTCATTCTCACATTCTATTGCCACCCCAAAACCTTTAATAATATTTAAAGCTAAATCAAAATATTTATGAGTTTTATCTCCTACATAAGTAGTGCAAGATTTATTGTATTCAGCAGCAATATTTGGCATAATTTTTAAATAATATTCAGATGCAATTACTTTTAAACTATCAATACTAATTCCTGCTAAAGGACTAATGATAATTTTTGCAGTTTTACCTAAAAATTTTTTACTAACTTCATCTAAATTATATGGCTTAAAGCATAAAATACAAATCTTATTAGCAATATCAAATTCTTCATAAGAAATACAATTTTTAATACCTACATTTAATTTATTTCTTACTACAAAAACCACATTAAAATTTGAATTTTCTAATCCTTTAGCAATAGCTTTCGCCATTTTGCCATTGCCAAGGATATAAATATTTTCATTCATTGCTTTAGTTCATTCATATTTTGTTGTAAGAAATTTTTAATCTTTTCTGTTGGATGATAGAATGGATATTGAGTTGGGTCTAAAATAATTTGTGCCATAGTGTTATTATCGTGGTTTAAAATCACCGGAGCTAACATATTTATAGTAGATTCTTCAACGCTTTTATTTAAAATCAAAATATTATAAATTTCAATATTTGAACTAGCTGTAACTTCAAGTAAAGCTTTGTAAGAAAGTGGCATATCAAATTCGTATTCTTTACAAATAGCATAAGGATTTAGCATAGTAAATGTAAAACCTCTACCATCAACACTCTTTAATCTCGCGAAACAATCATACATTTTTTCTAACTCTACTTTTGTAGTATCTTCAAAACCTAATATAGGAAACTTAACTTCAAATATCATTATTTCTCCTTTAAAAAAATATCCTAAGTATATAATAAATATTTAACATTAGAACTTATAATCGCCTTTTTAAAGGAAAATAAATGAAAAAACTTAATATTTTTTTACTAATTTTAACGATATTTTTTAGCGCTTGTGCTAGCAATAAAAAAGATATGTTTGATGATTATAATTTAAGCGATAGTGCTTGGTTAGAAAAAATCATTGAAAGTGTAAAAAAGAATGATTTAGAAAAAGCAGATAGTGATTATATATCTTTGTATAGCGAGCATATAAATAGCCCACTTTTAGCAAGTGCTATGCTAATTTTATCACAAGCACACGCAAATGAGCACGAGTATTTATTAGCAAATTATTACATAGATGAATATATAAAGCTATATGGTAATAGCCAAAATTACGAATGGCTAAATTACCTTAAAATTAGAAATAATTTTTATGCTTTTTCATTGCCTAATAGAAATCAATATTTGCTTTTAGACTCAATTAAAGATGCTGATATTTTCTTATCTACTTATAAAAATTCAAAATATACGCCTTTAGTAAATAGCATTAAGACTAAATTAAATCTTACTCAAATTATGCTAGATACTGATATTAGGAATTTATATAGAAGAATGGGGCATGATATAAGCGAAGAAATCTATGATAAAAAGATTAAAGATAGTGATTTAAACGATATTAAATATATAAAACCAAGACTTCCTTGGTATAGAAGATTATTTGAAAGCAGCTACGCACTTTGATTTAGGAATTTAATTCCTAAATTTTATTTAATTAAAATTCCTTAACAAAAAATCATCATTAAGTCTATTAAAATCAATCGTTTTAATGCTTTGCTTTAGATTAGCAATATTTGGCACTTCTAGGAATTTTTGCAAATAATATTTATTTTTATAACCTTTTTTTCTTAAATACTCATTCATCTTAAGCACTTCATCAACGCTAAGTAAGTCAAAATGCCAAGTAGTTCTTATTTCAAATTCTGCTTTAAAATCTAGCAAAATATCTAAAGTCTTATCAAACTCATCAAAATAATCAAGCCCCGTAAGAGCTTTTAATTTCTCTTTAGGAGCTTTAAAATCAATAGCAAAATAATTTGCTAAATCATTTTCTAAAATATTTTTAATTACATTAGGATTTGAGCCATTGCTATCAATTTTGATTAAATAGCCTAAGCTTTTTGCTAATTTTATATAATCTAATAAATTAGAAGAATTAGTGCATTCTCCACCACTAAAAACAACCCCATCAACCAAACCTACTCTACTTTCTAAAAAGCTTTTTAATTGATTTTTACTTACATTAGAAAAACCATTGATAATATGCTCATTATAGCAATATTTACACCTTAAATTACAACCTGCAATCCACACTATGCAAGAGATATAATTAGGATAATCAATCATACTAAAAGGGGTAATATCATAAATCATTTGATAACAAACATTTTCCTTTCTTTATGTTCTCCTTTTTTGCCTAGATTAAAGCTTTCTACGGGTCTGTGATAACCCATTACTCTAGTATAAACCATACATTTTGTTCTTTTTTCGTTATTTTTCATTCTTTCTCCTTTAACAATTCATCACATTTAGGGCAATACTCATGCTCTCCTGCAATATATCCATGTATTGGACATACGCTAAAAACAGGCGTTATCGTAAAATATGGTAAACGATAATTATTCGCTATTTTTTGAACCAATCTTTTACAAATTTCTTTGTTTTCTAATCTTTCTTTCATATAAAGATGAAGAACGGTTCCACCCGTATAAGCACACTGCAAATCATCTTGCATATTGAGTGCAAAAAATGGATCATCAGTGTAATTTACAGGTAGTTGAGTGCTATTTGTATAATAAATCTCATCGCCATTTCCTGCTTGGATAATATCTTTAAATCTTTTTTTATCTTCTTTAGCAAAACGATAGGTCGTCCCTTCTGCTGGAGTGGCTTCAAGATTATATAAATTACCTGTTTCTTCTTGAAATTGCTTAATTTTTTCTCTAATATAATTTACTAATTTAATGCAAAAATCTTTTCCTATTTCTGAACTTATATCATAAGCATCATTGCTAAAATTCCTAAGCATTTCATTAGCCCCATTTATCCCTATAGTTGAAAAATGATTATTAAAACTTGGCAAATACCTTTTAGTATAAGGATAAAGCCCCCTATCATACATTTTTTGAATGAAAGCCCTTTTTAATTCAAGACTATCACGGGCTAAAACTAATAACTCATCTAAGCGTTTATAAAGACCCTTTTCATCTGCTTTATACAAATACCCCAAACGAGCTAGATTAATAGTAACTACACCAATACTTCCTGTCATTTCAGCACTTCCAAAAAGCCCACCGCCACGCTTTAACAATTCTCTTAAATCAAGCTGAAGCCTACAACACATAGAGCGAACCGCATTTGGTTTATAAGCATTTTCATCTTCTACTTTATTGCCAAACTCATCTAATTTATATTGTGAGCCTAAGAAATTTTGAAAATATGATGAGCCCATTTTTGCTGTATTTTCAAAAATCGCATCAGCTACTTCGCTATTCCAATCAAATTCTTCAGTAAGATTTATAGTAGGTATTGGAAAGGTA
The DNA here is from genome assembly GCF_020137585.1 of Campylobacter sp. RM12654. Taxonomy (NCBI): domain Bacteria; kingdom Pseudomonadati; phylum Campylobacterota; class Epsilonproteobacteria; order Campylobacterales; family Campylobacteraceae; genus Campylobacter; species Campylobacter sp. RM12654. The sequence goes on along the minus strand of NZ_JACGAR010000008.1, from coordinate 18,274 downwards.
AAAGGCTGATGATTTTTATCGCCTTCGCTTAAAACTTCATAAAATATCCTAACAATTCTTTGCATTTCTTCTTCAAAATCACCATAAGTTAGCTCTTCTAGTGAGTTTTTGCCACGCATTTTTGCCTTTTGTTCTAACTCATCATCTTTTATGCCCTTAAAAAAATGAATATCATTAGTGGTTGGAAATTGATTTTTTAAATCTTGCGGACAAACTATGTCTAAAGTAATATTAGTAAATGGACTTTGCCCCCAACGAGCAGGGACATTTAGGTTATAAACAAAACTTATTAAAGCCTTTTTAATCTCTAAATCACTCAATTTATCTTTAAAAACATAAGGAGCAAGATAAGTATCAAAGCTTGAAAACGCTTGAGCTCCAGCCCATTCACTTTGTAAAATACCCAAAAAATTAGCCATTTGCCCTAAAGCTTCTTTAAAATGCCTAGGAGCTTTGCTTTCAACCCTACTTCTTACCCCATTAAATCCTTCATTTAATAATACTCTTAAACTCCAACCTGCACAATATCCACTAAGACAATCTAAATCGTGTATATGAAAATCAGCATTCCTATGTGCTAAGCCCATTTCATCACTATAGACATTATCTAGCCAATAATTTGCAATAACTTTTCCTGCAGTATTATTTATAAGTCCTGCGTGAGAATAGCCTGTGTTTGAATTAGCATTAATTCTCCAATCGCTTTTGTTTATATATTCGCTTATTGTATTTGAGCAGTTAATATAAGTGCCATATTCTAGGTCTTTTTCACGACGAAGTTTTCTAGTGTGTCTATAAAGCATAAAGTTTTTCAATACTTCAAATTCTTTTTCATTAAATAGTGTTTTTTCAATTTTGTCTTGTATTTCTTCAACGCTTACTAAGTCTTTGTTTTCACACTCTTTAATAACTAAAGATATTAAAGAATTTGAAGCTTCTTTATTGCAACTTGCATAAGCTTTTTTGATAGCATTTTCTATCTTATAAGGTTTAAAAACTTCTTTTAATCCATTTCTTTTAAGTATCATTTTGATTGTCCTTTTTATAATGAATATTTTCATTTTATTTTTAAAAGTTAAAGAAAAGTTGCTACTAAGTTAAGCCAAAATCAAACTGAAACTTTAAAGTAATTAATAATAATTTTAAAATATTTAAAACATTTATCGTATCGGACTTTGTTTGATTTTGATAAAAAGAATTTAAAATAAGAATTTTTTAAAAATTTTAATTATTTGACTATTTTAATAATAATTATTATAAATAGTCAAATATGTTACATATTGTAATGATTTTAATTAATTTTTTACTTTATCTGGGTAATTTTGACACATTGCAATAATACCACCTGATAAATTAAGAGCGATTTTTTCTTTTTGATTTAAAAACTCACATAAAAACGCACTTCTTGCTCCACTTCTACACATAATTACTAATGTTTTAGAATTATTTTTAATAATCTCATCAAAGTCTTTTTTGATAATTTCTTCATCAGCTGAATTAAAATCTATAGGATAAAGTAAAGTATCTTCTAAACTAAATTCATCAATTTCTTCTTGAGTTCTAATATCTACTATTAAATGTTTGTCAAAATCTATATCTTTTGCATTGATATTTATATTCATATTTTATCCTTTGTGTAAATTCGTAACATTTTTTATCTAATTTATTATTAAAAATTATCAAAAAAATATTTTTTTGGTTATTATGAGTGAATATTATCTAAAAAAGGAAAAAAAAATGAGCAGGTATTTTAAAAGCCTTATTTTTTGGGTTATTGTAGGATTAATCCTAGGAATTGTTGTTGGAGCCATGCCTCCTATTAAAATAGAAGCACTTGGAATAGAAAATCTAGCTATTTGGTCTAAAGTGTTTATTGATATGTTTATTAAAGCATTAAAGCTTTTAATTGGACCTATCATTTTTGTAATGATTATTCTAGGAATAGTTGGGCTAGGAGATATTAAAAAAATCGGCGGAATTGGTGTTAAGGCTGTAATTTACTTTGAAGTAGTAAGCACACTTGCTCTAATAGTTGGTATATTTATGGCTAGAATTTTACAACCTGGAGTTGGTATGAATCTTGATATCAATGCTTTAGATGCATCAAGTGTTGATAAATATGTAAAAGCTTCTCAAGGTAGTGAAAGTAGTTTTTGGGGAGTTTTAAAAGGAGCAATTCCACAAGATTTAGTAAGCCCATTTACAGATGGAAAAACATTGCAAGTTTTATTTATAGCATTATTTACAGCATTTATTGTAATAACTTTAAAAGAACAAGATAGAGAATATATCAAAAAAGCCTTAGAAGTGTTCCAATCATTTGTATTTAAAATTCTTACTTTAATTATGTATTTTAGCCCACTTGCTACATTTGGTGCTATGGCTTATCTAATATCAAAATTTGGCTTAAGCTCACTTGTAAATATGGGATATTTATTATTTGTTATGCTTGCTGCTTGTTGTGTATTTATATTTGGAGTTTTAGGAATAATTTGTTATGTGGCTAAAGTAAATATATTTAAATTCATTAGATTTATAGCTAAAGAATTATTAATCGTATTTACAACGAGCTCAAGTGAAAGTGCATTATTACCACTTATGAAAAAATTAGAAAAAGCAGGAATTGATAAAAGCTGTGTTGGTTTAGTTTTACCTACTGGATATAGCTTTAACTTAGATTGTACAAATATTTATCTAGCTATGGCTGTAATATTTTTAGCACAAGCATTTAATATAGATATTAGCCTATGGCAAGAAATTACAATTTTACTTATATTAATGGTTACTAGTAAAGGTGCTGTTGGAGTAACAGGAAGCGGCTTTATCGTTTTAGCAGGAACTCTTAGCTCATTAGGAGATAATTTAATCCCTGTTGCAACAATCACCGTTTTATTAGGAGTTGATAAGTTTATGAGTGAGATGAGAGCGTGTGGAAACTTATGCGGTAACTCTGTTGCTTGCTTAATAGTTGCTATATGGAATAAACAAATAGATATGGAAAAATTCCGCTACGCACTAGACCACCCTAATGATTTTAAAATACAAGATTAGGAATACTTTTTGCTTTTGATATCCTGCAATATGAAAGGATATCAAATGCAAGTGTTAGAACAAGCTTTTTCTTTATTTGCTGTGCTAGTTTGCATAGCAACAATTTTTATTAAAAAAAATAATGAAAACCAAGAAAAATAAGGTTTTACCTGAATTAAGGAATTTAAAAAGGATTTAAATTCCTTAAAAATTAGAATAAATTATATATCTTCTTAGCCATTTCATTCTCAAGTATAGGTAATACTTCTTCAAGCTTAATATTTCTTTGTTTTGCTTTTGCATTAATTATTGTTGAGTTTTCAATGAAATCACTTTCGTAATTTTGAGATTTTGAATTGTTTTGTAATTTTAAAGATGAATTTGAATTTTTTATATCATAATTATTGTTTTGATTGATTACCTTATTTGCACTTCTTTGCTTAATATTAACATCAGCTTTTAATTCTATTGTATATTCTTCGCCAGTAATATTATTTATAATAGAACTTGCAAAACTTTTATTATTAGCAAAAGCAGCAAATGCTGGATTAATTGATTTTAAAGCATCTTGCTTTAATTCTTCTTCACTTTTTTTAGAGCATTCAACAATATTAGTGCTTACAATAAAAGTAGCATTAGTGGGTTCATTTAATATTGTATAACCTTTATTTTTTAATCCTTCAATTAGTTTTGATTCAATATTTACATTACAATCACTAGTATTTTTTGCAAATACAAATATACTTTTTTTGCTTTTAGCAACTGGTTCAATAAAAATACTATTATTTAATTTAGTATCAAGCTATAAAGAATTACTAGCACAAGCACCAAACATCAAACCAACACCAACAATACTTAAAATTGTCTTTTTCATAAAAGTTCTCCTAAAATAAATTAAACTTTTATTATATGGGGGGGTGGTTCTTAATATAAGCTTAAAATTTATTTTAATAAATAGTTTTTTAAAGATATGATTAAATTAGATTTATAAAATGAAGTTAATAAAATAATTTAGGAATTTAAATAATAAAAAGCTCCAAAATTGGAGCTTTTAAAAGTGGTATTACATCATACCAGGCATTCCGCCCATACCACCCATACCGCCACCCATTGGCATTTCAGGTTTATCTTCTTTAATATCGCTTATTGTAGCTTCTGTTGTAAGTAGCATTGAAGCAACGCTTACAGCATTTTGTAATGCTACACGCTCAACTTTAACAGGGTCAATTATTCCTGCTTCATACATATCTACATATTCGCCACTTGCAGCATCAAATCCTTTGTTTTCATCTTTGCAAGTTTCAATTGTATTTACGATAACTCCTGCATCAAATCCTGCATTTTCTGCAATTTGGCGAATTGGAGCTTTGATTGCACGGCGAACGATATTTGCACCGATTAACTCATCGCCTTCAAGATTTAGATTAATTCTATTTGTAGCGTGAATTAGTGCAGCACCACCACCAATTACTATACCTTCTTCAACAGCAGCTTTAGTTGCACTTAGTGCATCATCAACTCTGTCTTTTTTCTCTTTCATTTCAGTTTCAGTTGCAGCACCAACTTTAATAACAGCAACACCACCACTTAATTTTGCTAAACGCTCTTGTAATTTTTCTCTATCATAATCGCTTGTAGTTTCAGCAATTTGAGCTTTGATTTGATTAATTCTTGCATTAATTGCGTCTTTGCTACCTGCACCATTTACTATTGTAGTATTGTCTTTATCAATTACGATTGAACTAGCACTTCCTAAATCCTCAGCACCAGCACTCTCAAGAGTTCTACCCATTTCTTCACAAATTACTGTTCCACCTGTTAAGATTGCAATATCTTCAAGCATTGCTTTTCTTCTATCGCCAAAACCAGGAGCTTTAACTGCAGCTATATTTAAAATTCCTCTTAATTTATTTACAACTAAAGTTGCTAATGCTTCGCCTTCAATATCTTCAGCAATGATTAAAAGTGGGCGACCATTTTTTTGTGCAGTTTCAAGCACAGGTAAAATGTCTTTTAGATTTGTGATTTTTTTATCATAAAGTAAAATTAATGGATTGCTTAATTCACAATTCATTTTATCAGTATTTGTGATAAAGTATGGACTTAGATAACCTCTATCAAATTGCATACCTTCAACAACGCTTAATTCATCATTGATTGATTTTGCTTCTTCAACTGTGATAACGCCATCTTTGCCTACTTTTTCCATAGCATCTGCGATTAATTGTCCGATTTTTTCATCGCTATTTGCTGAAATTGTAGCAACTTGTGCGATTTGCTTTCTATTTCCTGCAACTGGTTTTGCTAAAGCTTTTAGTTCAGCTATAATTGCTTCGCAAGCTTTATCCATACCACGCTTAACTTCAATTGGATTTGCACCAGCTGTTATATTTCTTAAACCTTCTTTAAAAATTGCGTGAGCTAAAACGGTTGCAGTTGTAGTTCCATCTCCTGCTTGATCAGCAGTTTTACTTGCAACTTCTCTTACTAAACTAGCACCCATATTTTCTAAAGTGTCTTTTAATTCAACTTCTTTTGCAACGCTAACACCATCTTTTGTAATAGTTGGAGCACCAAAACTTTTTTGAATTAATACATTTCTGCCACGAGGCCCCATAGTAACTTTTACAGCGTCGCTTAATTTTTTAACGCCTTCATATAATTTATTTCTAGCTTCATCTGAATAAAAAATTTCTTTTGCCATTTAAATCTCCTTATAAAATTCCTAAAATATCTTCAAAACTTAAAATTAAATATGTTTCATTATCAATTTTTAATTCGCTACCTGCGTATTTACCAAATACTACTTTATCGCCGATTTTAATATCGCTAATTTCTTTAGCAACTGCTACAACTTCGCCTTGTTGTGGTTTTTCTTTAGCATTGTCAGGTATAATAATTCCTGAAGCTGTTGTTTTTGTTTCATTTGCGCATTTGATTAATACACGCTTATTTAGTGGAGTAAAATTCATTTTTTCTTCCTTTCTTGTGGTTTATCACTCTAATTCTTTGAGTGCTAAATTATAATTAAAATAAGTTAATCAAATCACTAAATGATAAAAAATAACTAAAGAAACTTTAGTGAAAATAGCTCAAGTTTATTTATGAAGAAAACGAAAGGTTGTATTATGAAAAAAGTTATTTATTCGCTCCTTGCTTTGATTTTAATAATTGTTATAGGGGCTTATTGTGTATTATTTACAAGTTTTGGAAATAATTTCGTAAAAAATATAGCAGAGAAAAAAATCAATGAAAATTCAAATATAGCAGTTAAAATTGAAGAATTTGAATTGAGATTTTCAACTATTAATTTAAAAGTTTTAGTTAATGGAATGCTTGAAGCAGCAGTTAATGGGGATTTTTCACTATTATCTCGCAATCTTAATATAAATTATGAATTAAATGGAAAAAACCTAGAAACCCTAAAAATCACCGACCCTTTAAACATTAAAGGCAATATAAATGGTAGTTTTAATAATTTTAATATAGATGGAAAAGGTGTTATTTTTACTAGCCCACTTACACTTGATGCAAATATAAAAGATTATTTTCCAACTAAACTAAATCTTAATGCTAATAATTTAGATATAGAAAAATTAAGCAAAATCGCAAATGTTGATTATGCAAGTGGATTTATCAACCTAAATGCAAATGTTGATGAATTTGATAAAGACAAACTTGATGCAAAAGCTTTAATTAATATTTATTCAGAACTTAAGCTAAAACCAAGTATCACAAAAGAATTTGGAATTGACATTTCAAGATTTGGTAAGGTTATAATTGATTCTAAAAATACTTATAAAGCTAATGAAATTACTCCAAATATCAATGTAAAATCAAATATTTTAAATATTACAAGTGATTTTAAACCTATAAATCTTAATAAATTAGAAGTTCAAGGGCAATTAGTTACAAGCCTTACTGAATTAGCTTTCATAAATCCTAATTTAAATTCTGATTTGAAAATCACTTCGCAAATTGATTTTAAAAATAAATTAGCAAATATAAATTCTATAGTTAGTGGTAAAAATATAAATGCAAAAGATTTAAAAATCACTCACGATTTATCTAATAGCAAAACTGCAATTAATACTGATTTAAGAGCTAACGCAGGACTTTTAAAACTTAGTGGCGATGAAATAATAAATCTTAAAGCTAGTGCTAATTTAGATAAAAATGGTTTAGAAAATGCGAATGTAAATGGTTTATTATTAGGTGCAAAATCAGATATAAAAATGGGTAGAAATGATTTAGTAGCTAATATTGAAGGTCTAAAATCTCTAGCTTTATTGGGCTTATTAAATCAAGATAAAATGTTAGATGCAAATATTAATATAAACGCAAAATTAAGCGATTTAAAAAACCTAATAGGCTCGGCAAATCTTAATATAAACGGAAAAACAATCCCAAGTTATTTCAAAAAAGAATATGATTTAGAGATTAATTCAAAAGTATTAGCAAACGCTGATGTTAAGCTAAATGGTGCTGATAATATCAGTTTTGACGCTAAATTAAATACTGATTTAGTAGATAGTTTTAATGCAAATGGTAATTACAAAAAAGGCGTAGCAAACGCAAATTATGATGCGAGTGCAAATCTAGCTAATTTTAATGCTTTACTTAATAAAAATATGAGCGGAAATGTAAAAGTTGATGGGAATTTAACTTTTGATAAGATATTAAATCTTACTTTAAACTCAAAAGAATTCTTTGGCGGTTCATTAGCTGCTAAGCTAAATGGGGATAAATTTAACGCTAATTTAACTAGCGTAGCTTTAGATAATCTTGCAAAATCTTTTGATTTAATTGATATTTATAAGGCAAATATCAATGGGAATTTAGATTATGATTTAAAAAATGCTAATGGAAAATTAGTTGCAAATCTTGGAAAAGGACATTTAAAATATCACAAAACTATAAAATTAATTAATACGATTTTAAATACTGATATTACCCAAGTTATTTTTGATAAAGGCGATGTATTAGTAAATATTAATAAAAATCTAATTGATTATAATGCAAAAATTAGTGCAACAAGTGCAAAAATTGAAGTAAATAATGGAACATATAATACTCTTACAAAAAGTATCAATGCACCTGCTCTTGTAGCATTTAATAATAATGAAATTAAAGGAACATTTTCAGGTGTAAATGATGATGTTAAATTCATTCCTGATGCAAAAAATACTATAGAAAATGCTGTAAAAGTATTAGATAAAATAACAGGCAAAAATAATGGTGAAAAAATAAATGAAACATTAAAACCTGCTGAAAATCTTATTAAAGGATTATTTGGAGGTAAAAAATGATTGCAAGATATTCAAACCCTGAAATGTCAAGTATTTGGAGTGAAGAAGCTAAATTTAATGCTTGGCTAGAAGTTGAGCTTGCAACTTGCAAGGCGTTTAATAAAATAGGTGTAATTCCTAATGAAGATTTAGAAAAACTATATAAAAATGCTAAGTTTGATATAGCAAAAATAAAAGAAATAGAAGAGCAAACCAAACACGATGTAATAGCCTTTACAAGAGCATTATCACTTAATTTAGGCGATGAGAGAAAATGGGTTCATTATGGACTAACAAGCACTGATGTAGTAGATACTGCACAAGCAATTCAACTAAAAAAAGCAAATGAAATAATAAAAGCTAATTTAGAAAATCTTTTAGATATTTTAAAAGAAAAAGCAAATCTTTATAAATATACTCCACAAATAGGAAGAACTCACGGAGTTCATGCAGAGCTTACTACTACTGGGCTAAAATTTGCTTATTTTTACGAAGAAATCAAAAGAAATTATGAGCGTTTTATAAACGCTAGTGAAGAGATTAGAGTAGGAAAAATTAGCGGTGCAGTAGGTACTTATGCAAATGTTCCACTAGAAGTAGAGCTTGATATTTGTAAAGAGCTTGGATTAAATGTAGCAAATATCAGCACTCAAGTTTTACCTAGAGATTTGCACGCAAATTATATAAGCGTGTGTGCGTTGATTGCAAGTGCTTTGGAAAGATTTGCTACAGAGATAAGACACCTTGCAAAAACTGAATGCGTAGAAATGCTTGAATATTTTAGTGAAAATCAAAAAGGTAGCTCTGCAATGCCACATAAGAAAAATCCAATAGGAAGTGAGAATATTTGTGGTCTTAGCCGTGTGATTAGGGGGTATTTAATAACTGCTTACGAAAACATAAATCTATGGCACGAGCGTGATATTAGCCATTCTAGTGCAGAGCGAATTATGCTTCCTGATGTAACGATTTTGCTTGATTATATGCTAAAAAGATTTAGTTCTATTGTAAAAAATCTAATGATTTATCCTGAAAATATGAAAAGTAATTTAGATAAATCTTATGGATTAATCTTCTCTCAACAAGTGCTTTTAGCCCTTATTCAAAAGGGTTTAAGTCGTGAGATGGCGTATGATTTAGTGCAAGGACTAACTAAAAAGGCTTGGAGCGAAAAGCTTCAATTTAAAGAATTATTAAAAAATAGCAAAGAAATTTGCGAAATCTTAAGTACCGAAGAGATTGAAAATGCTTTTTTAGTTGATTATCATCTTAAAAATATTGATAAAATTTATGAGCGTTTGGGATTGTAAAAAATAATAGGAATTTCAAATTCCTATTATTTATCTCATTTTAAAACTAATTTTTTAGCTTTATTTGTTTCTTTAATAACTTTTGATAATTCTTTATATCTATTCTTCTAAATATAATTTGTGAATTATTATTTTTCATTCCTATCTCTTACTTACTTCATTTAATAAAAAGCTTAACTATGCTTACACTTAAAATATATTCATTACTTTTATCATCATAAAAATACAAAAATTTAAAAAATATATATTTTGCTTAATCATTTAAATGATATTATATAAAAAATATATTTGTATTAAGGATATGATATGAAAGTAGAAGAAATAAAAACATTTTGTAAAGAAAACAATCTAACCTACAAAGAATTAGCAGAAAAAATTGGAATGAGTGAAGGGAGTTTAAGAATTGCAATTGCTACAAATAGAATAAGCACAAGAACCATAGCTGCTATGAATTTGCTAAAAAAAGTTTATAAACTAGAAAATGAATTAAAAGATTTCAGAAAATTAAAAGAAATCCTATCAAACTAACAATATTAAAAAACTTTTACAAATAATCTTAGAATTTAATTCCACTAAAAGATTAAACCAGCATTTAGCTGGTTTAAGTTAGATTTTAAATTTACCTAATTCTTCATCAAGTTTAATAGTCATCTTAGATAAATGCTCACTTGCTCCTGCTACTTCTTCTACGCTTCTAGCATTTGAATTAGCGATTTTGTTAATTTGCTCAATTTGAGTTATAACACTACGAATAGTCTTAGCTATATCTTTATATTCATTTACGCTATTTTTATTAGCACTAATGCTTGTTTGAACGATTAAAGAGTTTTCATTAACCACTTCTTCTAATTGAACACTAGATTTTGAAATATTTGAAATATCTTGAGCGTTCTTTTCCATTTCTCCACACGCATCATTTACTGATTGAACTACCACACCTATTGTTGTATTTATTTCTGCAAGGCTTTTTTGCGTTCTTTCAGCTAATTTTCTAACCTCATCAGCAACCACAGCAAATCCACGACCATGCTCACCCGCACGAGCTGCTTCAATAGCTGCATTTAATGCTAATAAATTAGTTTGGTCTGCTATATCGTTTATAACATTTAAGATATTTTTAACTTCTTCTGTGTGTTGGCTAGTTTGATTTAATTTATTTGATAATTCAGTAGTTTGTAAAGATTGATTTTCTAATACTGAAACAAGTTTTAATATTTGATTTTTAATAATATCTAAATTATCACTAGCTGTTTCAAGTTGTTTTGAACTCTCTTCGGCGTGTTCAACGGTAGCATCTATATCTTTTAATATAGCTTCTCCTGCCTTAGTAGCACAACCTATTATTGTAGTTTCTTCTTCTACTTGTTTACCTACTGCTAGTGAAGTTGAGCTTAATTCTTGAGCTACACTTGCATTTTCTGTTGAAGTTGATTTTGAATTAGCGATTAAAGTTTGGATTTTTTGTATAAAAGTATTTACATGCTTTCCTATTTGAGCTATTTCATCATTACCATTAATCGCAACTCTTTTTGTTAAATCACCTTCCCCTACTGCTAAATCTTTCATCATTAAGCCTAGTCTATCAAATGGTCTAAACAAATAAACTAAAACCAATATAACAATACCAATAGTAACCACAATAGCTAAAACACTTGCGATTATTAGCGTTTTAAATTGATTGCTAACATCTTTAAATGCTATTTCTTTATTTATCGCAGCAGCAACTTTCCAGCCAGTTTCAGGAATAGTGCTAAAATCCATAATTTGCTTTACTCCATTTAATTCAAATTCTAATTTTCCACTATTTTTTGAATACATTTCATCAAGCATTGGTTTTAAATTAGGAAATACTTCTACTAATTTTTTACCTATTAATTGTTGATCAGGATAACCAATAATCATTCCATAATTATCTAAAACATATAAAGCTCCACCTTCAATTCCAGCATTTTTAGAAAAATCAGAAACTTTATCTAAGGTAACATCAGCACCTAAAGCACCTTTAAAATTAGAATTTGTATCATAAGTTGGAGAAACTACTGACATAACTAATTTTTTAGTTTGAGCGTCTTCATAAACATCGGTTACAAAAGTTTTATTTAATTGTTTTGCTTGTTTATACCAACCTCTTTGAGTTGCATCAAAAGGTGCTTTCCAGCCTGTGCCATCATACATAGAGCCATCTTCAAACGCTAAAAATACCATAGGAGAATTTAAAACCCTAGTTTCATTTTCTAAGTAAGGCACAAAAGCTTCTTTAGAATTTGAATCAAACTTAGATAAAGTTTTAGCAGTCTCTTTAATGCTTTGCTCTGTTATGCTAATGAAATTTTGAATGTAATTTAAATTCTTATCTACAATATCATCTAAATAGCGTTCAATATTAGCAGATATAGTTTTGCTACTAGTGCTATAACTAATGTAGGTTAGAGCCGAGTATCCAACGACTAATAACACAATTAATGTTAAATAAATTTTATTTTTAAAACTCATTTTTTTCCTTTTTTTATTAAAAATTCGGCGAGATACTAACACAAAAAATATAATAAAAATATAATTAATTGATAAATATAATTAAAATATTTATAGGTATTTGAGTAGTTTTTACACAAAAACTAGATAATTTTTCTCCTAATTACTATTTGTAACACTTCTTTAAATCTTAATAGCTAAGATTTTTAAATCTTTTCAAAAAGGAATTAAATTGCAAGAATTATTAAAAAATTTATGGAATGATGAATTAGGAAATCTTGATTTTAACTATGAAGAAAATATTTTTAATCCCGAACTTGCCGCATTAATTTTATGTGCTAATGAATTAAATTATAAAGAATTATTAAATCTAAAAACATACAAACAATACCTAAATACTGATAGTTTTTTTGAGCTTAAAATGAAGCAAATTGCTGTTTTAAATTCTATTCATAATAATCTTTTAAATCCACTTGAAATAATCTTTTATCTTGAAAAATTAAAATTATTAAAAATAAAAGAAAATATCTTCACTTATCTTCAAAATACAAAAATAAATTCATCAAAAGAATTTAATAATAATTTTAAAAAAAGCCAAGATAAACTTGAAAATATTTATAAAAATTTACAACAAATTCTAAGCAATGAGCTTAAAGATAAGCTTGATGAGTTTTATACTCAATTAATTAGCAAAGATTATAAAATAGCTTTTAGCGGGATATTTAACGCAGGAAAAAGTAGCCTAATAAATGCTTTATTAAATCAAGATTTTTTAGGTGTATCAAATGCACCTGAAACGGCAAATCTTAGTGTAATTAGCTATGATGAAAATGAAAAAATAAAAGTAAATTTTTATAATGAAGCAGAATTTAATGCCTTAAAAACTCAAGCTAGTTTGAATGAAGAATTAAATAAAATCTTTAATATTGATTTTGTTGAGCATAAAAGCGTTGAAGTAAAAATAAACGAATTATACGATTATACAAGTGCAAATTCTAGCATAAGTATTTTTGTAAAAGATATTGAAATCCATCTAAACAACGAGTATTTAAAAAATAAAATAAATATAATAGATACTCCTGGTCTTGATGATGTAGTAATTAGTAGAGAACAAAAAAGCTTAGAGTTTTTAAAAACTGCTAATTGTGTTTTATACCTTATGACTTGCACTCAAGCACTTAGCATTAAAGATTTAGAATTTTTAACAAGTTTTGCTAAAAATAATCCTAATTCAAAGCTAGTTTTAGTGCTTACAAAAAGTGATTTAATAAGTATTGATGAGCAAATTAAATTAAAAGAATATGTCAAAAATCGCTTTAACAATGAGCTTAAAAACCTAGATATTACACCTAATTATGAGCTATTTTGCGTAAGTGCTAGTGAATTTAAAAAAGACAATTCAAAAGGCGAAATAAATGCTTTAAAAGCCTATTTAAACGATATTTGCTTTAATTCTACTAGCTCACAAGAATTTATAAATAGCATTAGCGAAAAATTTAAAAATCTAATTGATTTAGAAATTACGCTTTTAACTAATATAAACAATTCTTTAAAGCTAGATAAAAACGAATATATGAAAAATATAGAAAATCTACAAAACGAAAATGCCAAAAAGCTAGCCTTAAAACAAGAACTTGAAATATCGCTAAATGAATACTTAAATAAAGACTACAAAATCCAAGCACACGAATTAAGCTTTTTAGCAAAAAATCAAGCTGCTAGGATTTTTGATGAATTAAATTATGACAAAAATTACTCAAACGAAAAGGTAAGAAATGTAATTTTTCAAGGTTTTAAAGATTTATTAAATGGGCTTAACTCAAGTATGAGTAATAAATTCTTAAATGATTTTAATGAAATTAAAGTAAGGCTAAATATTACTAAAGATTATGAAATTATTTTTGATAAAAATAAATTACAAGAAATATTTGAAGAATTTGAAAAAATCATAAATAAACTTGATTTGCTAAGTGATAAAAGTGAAAATGCAATCAATAATAAATTAAATGCGATTTATTTAAATATAAATCTTAATTTTTTTAATTTTAGCGAGCAAAAACAATTAGCTAATGAGTTTTTGAAAAATGAATTTTTTAGTATTTATCATATTGAAAAAATCAATATAAATGAATTTAACGATGAAAATCTATTGAGCTTAAATACACAAAAAATAGAAAAATTATTAGAAATAAAAGAGAATTTAAAATGATAAAAAGTGTCTTAAAAGAATATAATGAAAAATATAATATAAGTTATGAAAAAGGCTTTTTAGGAGATTTAAAAACCTTAAAAAACACTCTAAAAAATCCTAATTTAATGCTTAGTAATAAACTAATTAATAATATTGATAATTTATGTAAGCATTATAATCTACCATTGCAAGTTGGTGTGATAGGACAATTTAGTTCAGGTAAAAGCTCACTTTTAAATCTGCTTTTTAAAAAAGATATTTTAGCTACAGGAGCAAGACCTGTTAGCGTTGTTGCTACTTATATTAATTATGGTTTAAATGATTTAGTTTTAGCAGAATTTGAAAACGGCTTAAGCGAACTTACAAACAATATTGTAAATGACCAAAACGAAGAACTAAATGGGCTTAAAAGTATTAATATTTTTACAAATAACGAGCTTTTAAAAGATATTACACTAATTGATACTCCAGGACTAAATGCAAATACTACCGATGAAGAATTTTCTAAAAATTTATTTAATTCTTTTGATGCTTTAATTTGGCTAAGTTTAGCTGAAAGTGCTGGTAAAGCTAGTGAAGAAAAGGCTATTAAAGAATTAAAACCAAATATAAAAAAGATTTGTCTAATTAATCAAAAAGATAAATTAAACGAAGCCGAGCAATTAAGGTTAAAGAATTATTTAAATGAAGTTTTTGCTAAGTATTTTGAAAAAATTGAGCTAATTTCTTGCAAACAAGCAAGTGAAAATAATCCTGATTCAAATATTTTGGCCTTTTATGATTTTTTAAAAAACCTAAATAAAACAAGCATTAAAGAAGATAATATAAAAGCGTCTTTAAAAACATTAAATAATGAGCTTTTAGGAATTATTAGTGAAATTAAACTAAGCCTTGAAGAATTAGAGTGTAAAATTAAAAATTATTTAGAAATACTTGCAAAAAATGAATTTGATTATAGTGGCTTTAATGATGAGATTTTAAATGCTTTAAAGAGTATAGCAAGGACGATTGCTAATGAATTTATGACTAATTTTAAGGTAAAAAATGCTTATTTTTATACCCAAAATGATGGGGTATTTCATAAAAATTGCTTTAATAAAAACGAATATTCATACAAAACTTTAAATCCTGATGATACATTTTTAAGTATTTTTTACAACAAAGATACGATTAATAAGCAATTTTTAAAAATTAGAAAAGAAATAAACGAGCAATTTTTAAACCTTTTAGATAATTTTCACAAGCCTTTAAAAGAATTTAAAAATGTTTTAAATATTGCTAAAACAAAAGAATTAGATAAAAACTACAATGACCTTGTAAATGCTGATTTTTACGCAATAGCAGATGATTTTTATAAAGCATTAGATGAGCTTATTATAAATGATTATGAAAAGGCTTTAAATAATTATGAGCTTAAATTAAATAAGCTTTTTGAAAAAATAAATATAAAAGCATTAAATAATTACGAAAACGCAGCTAAATTAAGCCTATCATTTTTTTATGAAAAGATTAATGCAAGTCGTGAATTTTATGAGCTAGATAGCAAACAATTTAAGCTTTATTTGCCTAGTGAAAATGAAATTTATCAAAGATTGCTTACTGATTGTAGTTTTTTTGAATTTGAAGAACTATTGATAAATAAAAAAGAAATCATAAAATTAAAAAATGAATATCTAAACGAGTTAAATACAATACTGCTAAAACATACAAAAAGCCTAGATAATAGACAAATTAAGCTAGATAATATTAAAGATATTATTTCAAATTCTTTTTTAACTTTTGACATATAAAAGACCTTTTAAGTATAAATATTTAATATTTATACTTAAATTTTCAATGTATTATTTTATATATTTATGACTATAAAAGATAAAAAATACTAATATTTAGGCTAAATGCTTAATTATTAAAATTATTTTAATTAAAAAAACTAATTAAATAACCTAAAAAATTTACCTTTATTTTTCTTTTTAATGTAATATAAATGTAATAAATATAGTAGGTGGTAAAATGAAAGATTACATTAGAGCTATTGAAATATTAAAAGAACTTGAAACACTACTTGAAAATGATAGTGTATTTTTGCAGAGTGAAGAAGATAGAATTAATGATGAAAAATTTATCAAAAAAGTAGCCAAAGATTTCCCAAATACTCCTTACGAACAAATAAAACAAGAAATAATCACACTATTAACCACACAATGCAACGAGCAATATATTATGTATCATAATAAAAGATATTTATTACTAACTCCAAGTTTAAATGTAATAACATATATTTTTGGATGTGTAAATAAAGATAAAATTCAAAATCCTAAACATATTGATTTTGAAAATGATGAAACTACTAATTATTTAAATATTTGCATAGATATTGCTAGGAAATGTAGTGAAGAAATAAAATATAGAAATGATAAATTAAGAAGTTTATTAGGAGAATTAGGTCAAATCTAACTCCCCTAAAAATTATTATTTTCCTTGAACTGCTTTATCGTAAGTATCTTTAACTAATTTATGTGCTGCAGAAGTATTTACATATTTTAAAATATCAGAATCTACGTTATGATTAGCTCCATTTATCTTAAAATTGCCTTTTAATATAGCTCCAACTTTATCAGCCTTCACTGCAAAATTATAATCATTATTGCTATCGCCTACTGTTAGTGTATAACCTGAATTTACATCTCTAATACTATTTATATTAAATTTTTGAGAATGTTTAACATCTTGAACCCTACCATCAACTCTTTTAACATAGGTAGCATCTCCGATATTTTTATCAAAAGTTACTCTAAAAATATTTCCATACCCACCATCATATACTACATAACTATCTACTTCTTGCTTAGCGGGATTTAATTTAATTGAGCTTCCACTACCTGCATAAAAATATTCCTTATCTTCATCAGCACCTAAATATTTACTTTTATAAGTATCTTTATATTTATCAAATTCATTAGAAAAGTATTGAAATCTATTTTGCGGGTCTAATTGAGTATCCATCAAACTAGAAATTACACTTCCAAAATTAATTTCTGCTTTATTTTTATCTGCTTTTAAAGCAAAATCTTGATTTTTAATGCCATTAGAAGCATTTGCTTGTATATTATAAGTAGATGAGCCGTTAATAGGTGATATGGTTTTGTTATATACATCATAAGTTTGCTTATCATAAGAACTTCCTGAACTCTTTGCGTTTTCGTAATATATTTGATTTGCATATTTAAAATCAGCATAAAGTTTTTTAGCTTCATATGCATCTGCATAATAATAAGCAATAGATGAATTTTTAAGATTTAACTGCATTGCAGCTTTATTTGAACCATAATAAAATACCTTATTTAAATCTGATACATTGAAATAATCCTTGTTTTTTTCAAATAATGTATTTGTAAAATTACCCCACTCTTTATCTATAGCATTATAATTAGAATTTGTGCTTGTGTCTTTTAACATAGAAAAACTATCATCTAAAATATTTGCTTCTAATTTTTCTTTATTAGCAGTATAACTTACTTTTCCATCATTAGCACTAAATTTTAAATCGCTATATCCATCTAAACCACTAATTGTAGTATCTGTTAAACTATATGAAAAATCTTCAACACTATTAGCATCATTTGTAGTTTTTAATATGTTTAGCTGATTATTTGTAACGCTAATTTTTTTAAAATCTGTAATATTATTACCGCTTTTAGTATTACTAAGGATATTTAAACTACCTTTTTTCACATTAAGCTCTGCAGCGTCTTGTCTAACATCGCCACTTCTTAGGCTAGTATTTGATGAATAATAATAGTTTTTATTGTCTGCATTTGAAAAATATTTATTATAAACAGGCTCACTAGGAACTATTGGCATATCTGGTTTATTTGTGTCATTATCATTATTTTCTTCATCTTCTTTATTATTATCAGAATTTTCATCATCTTCTTTTTCTAATAAAGCCACTACTTTATTATTAATTTCTTCTTTAATTTCAA